>CAVEKR010000052.1:0-7585 GCA_963616365.1 Bacteroidaceae bacterium | reverse complement strand
TTAACCTCACGCAGCTTTAGTCTTAGGCAATTTAGGGCAGTTGCAATATCTGGTTCGTAAGAATAACCGTCTATGTCTATAAAGAACATGTAGTCTCCCAGCTCACGCTTGGTTGGGCGGCTTTGAACCATGGTCATGTTGATGTTTGCATATGCAAGCTCAGATAAAATCATGTTTAGCGTTCCAGGTCTATCAGAGTTGATAAAAAGGGCAAGCGTTGTTTTTCCAGATGAATCTTTGCTGCTGGCACTGCTTGCATAATTACTGCTAATAATGCCTGCATGTTCTGCAAAAGCTTTGTCTCCAATAAGTACAAAGCGTGTTTGGCTGGAAAGATTATCTTCGATAGCTTCCATGTACACTGCCGCACCTGCTAGTTGTGCTGCTAAAGGAGAAGAAATTGCTGCTATTGTCTTATCATTTGCAGCTGCTTTGGCTCCTGCTGCTGTAGAATTTAGCGGCTTAAAATCACATTCTGGCAAATGTTTATTAAGCCAACGTCTGCATTGACCATATGCTTGTGGGTGAGTGGCAATGGTTTTGATTTCAGATAGTTTGGCATCTTTTGCTATGACAAGTGATTGGTGTATGTCAAGTATTACTTCTCCCAAAATCTCTGCTCTGCTAGAAAAAGCAAAGGCATCTAAGGTGGCGCTCACTGGACCTTCTAGAGAATTTTCAATTGGGACAACGCCAAGGTCTGCAACTCCTCTATCAAGTGCTTGAAAAACATCTGGAATATTTGCTAGAGGTTTTTGTTCTACATCTTCAAGTGCTGAGAAATCCTTGGTAAAGCGCTGCAATGCCATATTGCTAAATGTGCCTTCAGGACCTAAAAATGCGCATGTTATATCTTGTTTGTTCAAGTTTGTATTATCCTTGCTCATGTTTACTTTTTGCTGTGGCGTTTACCAAGGCTACCGTGGGGCACGCCAATGTTTGCATTGCTCTTGTTTATGCACGTGCGGGGGCACGTCCATAATTAAAGCCCACACCGCTACCGTGGGGGCACGCCATACTTGTACAGCGTTCGTGTATGCTGCCACGGGAGCATGCCAATACTTGTGCAGCGTTTGTGTATGCCCCTGTGGTGTTCGCCCATAACAATTGACTGCTTGTCTATTTCTTGCTACTTCTTTGTGGCATTATAGGCATCTATTGTTGCCTGCATAGAGTCTATATTTGATTGCAATTGCGAATTTTCGCTTTGGAGTTGCTCTACTTGGCTTTGCTGGCTAGAGATCTCTGAACCCAGCTGGGTTGTCTTTGACATAGTGCCAAAAAGCGCTGGTAGTCTAAGGACTATCACAACAAGCAAGGCAAAACAGATGACAGTAAGAATTATGCCGAGTATTGGGCGCTCAGAGATAAAGCTGCTGCGTTTTTGCATGCTACTTGGGCGCGCATGGTAGTTTCTGGAATTTGCAGAATACATATTCATTTGCTGGGCATAGTAGTCTTTTTCTTCGTCTTCAAATTGCCACATACCGCGCCTTTTTTGCTGCATATCAATTGGCTGGCTTAGCTCTGGTCTTGTGTTATAGCTCTGCAAATTGCGAGAAACGTGCTCATAATTGCTCCTAGTTACGCGTTTATCATAATCAATGGGTCTGTCAATATTTCTTTGCTGCACATAGCCAGAACCTGCATTTGGGTGCGCATACGCTTGTCCAAAATTATCTTGTGCAAAATTGCCTTGGGCGTAACCGTGGTGTTCGTCAACATAGGAGTTAGCATTAGAAAAGTTGCCACTAGAAAAATTTCCAGCATCTCCTTGCTCACCCAAGGGTTTTGTATGTCTGCGCTGCTTATAGCCAGAGTGATTCATCGCATCTATTTGCTGATCAAAATTACTTATGTTTGCTTTTTTTGAACGTCTCATTGTTTTGCAATCTTATCCTTTAGTGCACTTTTTACAAGCCATCTTGCAAGCTGACCTGCAATCTTTTTGGAGTCTAAGCCGCAACACCCATTTTATAGTTTAGCGCGCGTTTGCTCTTGTAACTTGCTTTTATGACCGAACTGCAATACCTGCTATAGCCTATCTGCAACACCCATCCTACAAGCTAATCTGCAATCTTTTTTTGGTAAAAGCCAGGCGTGTTAAAATCAAGGGTTTTAAACGTATAGCCCAGCTCTTTTAAGCGGTCAATTACCTCAGGGAGCGCTTCTGTTGTGGTTGACTTTCCTGGGTTGTCATGCATGAGCACGCAAATTGGAGAGTTGCTTGCAGCATATTTTTCTGCGTCGTTTACGATATTTTTGATGATGGTCTGCGTTGGAACTTTGCCATTGACCATCTGCGATGTCTCGCTATCTCCTGCAAGCACGTTCCAATCAAAATATTGATACCCGCGCTTTACCATTTCTTGGGGCAGGCTTGTTCCAATAGAAGAATTGTAGTATCCAATGGTTGTAGAGCCTCCTGCAAAGCGAGCAATTTTAATCTCATGTCCAACTGCTGCTTCGAGCTTTTCTTTTGCCTTGTCAAAGTCGCTGGTAAAGTAATTATCAACATCGCCCTTATAGTAGCGGTAATGTTCGTCTTGATCCCAGTCATGAACACCTATTGCAGAGCCTGCCTCTTCAATAGTTTTACAAAGGGATAAATCAAGATAGGTGTATTCTTCATCATTAGCAAGGCAAAACCAAGTGGCACATGCTCCTTTTTCTTTTAGAATCTCCAAATTTTTATTGGTAAGCTCTGGATATGGACCATCATCAAAGGTCAGATAGCAGACCTTTCCTGAGCCATCTCCTGAAAAAGCAAGACGCCCTTGTGCGTTGCGCCAAGTAAGATATTGCTCGTTGTACTTTGTGTTGAGCTCATCTTTGGTTGTTTCTTCTTGCTGTCTTTGCGCGTTTGCTTGATCTAGCTCATCTTGTTTTGTTTGCAAGCTAGCTCCTGCCATACTAATGGCAACCTGCTGAGCAATAGCAGCAATAATCAACACCACAAGGGCAATGATGATAACTTTACTAAATATGGTATTGCTTCTCATAATCTTTATACAGTCGTGCTTTATGTTTAATTTAGTCAGTGCTAGCTAGAACCGCCTGCATTAGCGGTCAGTGTTTGTACCAAAGCTAGCGCGGTGTTCGCCATTAAAAGCGCCACAGTCAGCAGCGCCAACACCAGCCAGCCAGCATCAGCGCCAGCTAACTAGTCAACAACATCAACGCTTGTAATCTTGGCCTGTTTTGCCTCATCGCTGATAGCGCCGCTTGAAGAATCATCAACATTAGGCAAGTAGTCTGCCACAATCTTGTCGACAATCTCCATGCCAGCAGCATCAATTGTTCCAAAGGCGGCATATTTGCCGTTAAGGGCTGCTGCTGTAGTTGATGCATCGCTTAGCGTTACAAAAAACGTGCTTGTAGCAGAGTTTTTGTCCGTGGAGCGAGCCATGGCAACAGTGCCTTTTTTGAAGTTGTCAGCCAAAGAATTGGTTTTGCTGTTTTCGCTAAACTCACCAACAATTGGGGTTAAGCCATCAGATACGATGCTGGCAGAATTACCAGTAGAACCACCTTGCATACAGAATTGGTCTACAAAGCGATAGAAGGTTTTGCCATTATAAAAGCCGTCTTTGGCAAGTTCGCAAAAATTGCTAACTGAAACAGGAGCAGCATCTGCATCAAGAGTGATGGTAAAAGGCTCATAACCTTCTACTGTTACGGTTGCGTGATGTGTTCCGCTTGCGTATTCGCCCTCTGCACTGGACTTTACATTAGAGCTGCTAGAGCTGCTGGAATTGTTAGAACTTGAGCTAGAACTTGAAGAAGAGCTCCCCGAAGAACTTGAGGAAGACTTATCAGAGCTAGAGCTATTTCCACAAGCGCCTAAGCAAAAGGCAAGCGCAAAAATAGCGAGTGTGCTTACAATGAGGGTAAAGTACTTTTTCTTCATGTTAATCGACCATCCTTACTGACGTGATTATTGGGCATTTTGCTTCATCAGCAACTTTGCCGCTTTCTTCCAATTCAATTTTTTCTGAGCTATCTTCAGAAGTAGTTAACTCAGAAATTTTATCGAAAACTTCTATTCCAGAAGTAATCTTTGCAAAAGTAGCATATTTTCCGTCCAAATATGACGCGTCACTTAATAGCACTATGAGCGAAGAAGCATCGGAGTTATACCCATCTTCTGTGCGCGACATGGCAATCCATCCGCGGCGCAAAGAAAGAGTGTTAGAAAGCCCTGCCTCGCGGTACTCTCCACGAACCCAGTGCTGACCAGCGCTTTCTCCAGACCTGTCCCCAAAGCGGCTGTAAAGCCCTTTGACTATCCAATATATGGTCTTATTGTCGTAGAATTTCTCGTTTACAAGCTCGCAAAAAAGTGCCGAGGTACGGCGCGCCTCTTGCGAATATATCTCAATTTCTACTGGAGTGTCTTCATATCCTTTAACAATCATGCTTGCATGGTGAACACCATTGGCATAAGGGTTGCTATCTAGGGTTTTGGCCTCGGCGGCGTCCTTTTCTTGCTGCTCCTTTTTAGCCTTGATGTCTGCTGCGCTTTTTTCGTCAGCTTTAGTACCTTGGTTTTCTTTTTCTTGAGAACCATCTTCTTGGGAATCATCTTGTGATTGCTCGGTGCTATTATTTTGTTGCTGGCTTATTTGTTGTGGCGAACACCCCTCTAGCATAAAAAGCGCAATGAGTGCAAAAAACGCCAAAAACGCTAATAAAGCGCAGGTATAAGCAGTGCTATGATGCATCAAATTTGAGCGTTTCAACTATATTCCTAATCTCTTCATGAACACATAAGCGTTTATTTTACTACGTTTACGCTCAAAAAGCTATGAAGTTGTGATAGAATTACAAATTCGTAAGCGGGTGTTGCCAAGTGGTAAGGCACGAGCTTCCCAAGCTCGCATTCGCGGGTTCGAGTCCCGTCACCCGCTCCAACTTTTCTTTTCTCCATGTTTAAGCTGGGATTTTTTCGGATTTCCTACTATAGAGCAGGGTGTTTTTTATTCTTAGAGCATTTATTTCTAGTGTGGGGGCGCGCCATGAAAAGCATAAGGTGTTCACTATAAAATCACAAGGTTGTTTGCCATAAAAGATAAAAGCTAGTGTGGTGTTCGCCATAAAAATATCACACAAGCACAAGGGCGTTTGCCATAAAAGATAAAAGCTAGTGTGGTGTTCGCCATAAAAAGCGCATATTCTCACATTAAAACGCAGCGCGTTAGAGCATGGCGCCACAGGCGCAAAAAACCCACGCACCAGCTACTTTTGCCGCCAAATATTTATCACAATCCAAATGCTGATAACGACTGCACAGAAAAAAGTCACAAATGCCAAAACTGGCATTTCAAAGATTTGCGGCTCTAGCTCATAGGAGCTAAAGAGGCTTCCCGCCACAAAAAGCCCTGCGGCAATCATTGCCATGCTCAGGCGGTTAAAAATTCGAGCAATGCCTTTGATGGGCTCGTCGCTTCCTTGCATGTCCATGTTGATTTTAATTTGGCCGCGGCTCAGCATTTGCAAAGCTTCGCCCATGTATTTTGCGGACTGGGTCAGGCCCTCTGCGGCGTTTCGCAGCGCTATAAGCGTGTCTTCTGCATTTGTCTTGATGTATTCTTTTGTGTCGCGCGTGCGCATTATGTGAGCATTGATAATCTGAATGATGTTGCTGTTTGGAATAAACTCATCAATTGTGCCTTCAAGTGTTACAATGCCTCTAGCCACGTTGGTTACAGAATTTGGCAGGACAACGGTTGCCGAGCGTGTGAGCATTAAAATGTCGTTGAGAAACGCGCCCACATCCAAATCACTCACGCCAATAGAGCCATACGATTCAAGAACGCTGTCCAAGTCTGCAAGCATGCGCGTGTGGTCAATTTCTGCGTTGTCTTTTTCTATGGCAAAAGCAATAAGTGCGCTTTTTAGCGCGGCGGCGTCCTTTGTGCCAACGGCGTGAATGATTTTTTCAAATCCCGAGCGCTCAGATGGGTTAAGACGACCCATAATGCCAAGGTCAATGTAGACAATTTTGCCATCTTTAATGATGATGTTTCCAGGGTGCGGATCCGCATGAAAAAAGCCCCAATCCAAAATCTGCGTGGCGTAGTTATCAAGAATTTTCTCGCCAATTTCTTCTAGCACATAGCCTGCTTCACGCAGCGCCTTTGTGTCATAAATAGGGATGCCTTCTATGTATTCCATAACAAGCACATATTCAGATGAATATTGGGGGTAGACCTTTGGACATTCAATAAAGGCAACGTCTTTGTTTAGTTTGGCGAACACCTCGAGGTTTTCGGCCTCGCGGGCAAAGTCAGTTTCTTCTAAAAATGTAAGCCAAAATTCTTCTACAATGCCTTCTAGGTCAAGCATTTGGTTTGTTTTTAGAAAGCGCTTTGCCTTGCGCGCCAGAGACCTAAAAACATCAATGTCTTGTGCCATGGTCAACTTAACACCAGGACGCTGCACTTTTATAGCTACAATGTCTCCATTATTTAGGCGCGCCTTATGAACTTGCGCTAAAGAAGCGCTGCCCAACGGGTTAGGGTCTATGGCATCAAAAATCTCATTGCAAGGCACTTTATAGACGTCTTCTAGCGCGGCTCTTACCTCTTCAAAAGTCATAGGAGAGGCCTCCATCTGGAGTTTTTCTAGCTCATCGCAGTATGCCTTAGGCAAAATTTCAGAGCGAGTAGAAAGGGCTTGACCAATCTTTACAAAAGAAGGACCCATTTCTTCGAGCGCTTCTCTTAAGCTTTCAGGACTAAAGCCGCGCAAAAATTTATGGCGATACAAAATCTTCAAGATTTTGCGCATGCGCTTATGGCGATTGCGCCTGCTTAGATTAAAGCGCACCTGATCGCTGGCGCTTATCGAATCGCCAAAAAAGTGCTGTAATACTTTGCTGTTTTCTGCCATTGTCTTCTCGCTTAGAGCGTGCTTGCTGGTTTGCGCTTGTCTTACCCCTCGAGCTTTTCTGCTGCTTGAGTTGCCTTGTCGATGTCTATTCTTTCATCATCGACTGCTCCTTGGCTTTGCGCTTGAGCTAAATTTTGCTCTTCTGCAAGCTGAGCTGCCTTATTTGCAAACTGAATGCGCTCTTCAGGAGTCATTGCTTTCATGCGCATTTCAAGAGCACTCTCACGAATATTTTTTGTTGCCTGACCTGCCTTATGAGTTAGCTCCTTATTGATGTCTTTGCCTTGACCAATGCTTTCTTGCCCCTTGCTTGCAAGCTGCTCTACCAGCTCTTTGCCCTTTTGCGCACCAACAACCAAAGCACCAACGCCAGCCATAAATACTTTATTGGCGCCTTCTCCTAGAGTGTCAAGAATGTTTTTGCTGTCCTGACCTGCGCTTTGAGAACTGCCATTTCCATCATCTGTTTGGGCAGCGCCTACATTTGTTTGCGCGCTTGCTTGGCTATCTTTTGCAGCGCTTGTCTGTGCATCCGTCTCGTTTGCCATTTTGGCCTCCTTGTTTTTGCAAATAAATTTCTTGGCGAACACCCGTCTTGTAGCAGGCATTTGCCACTAGATTTCTTATTATATCAAAGTTTGCGCCCCTAAAGTTTGCTATATCTAAGTTTGCCACCTAGAAGTTTTTTGGG
>CAVEKR010000051.1:0-7671 GCA_963616365.1 Bacteroidaceae bacterium | reverse complement strand
GAAATGGGCAGCTTGAAAATTCCAGATCCAATAGATTTTATTAGCTATCTCTATTATCGAATAGACATGGAAGTGTATTGGGATGAAGCAGGAGATTTGCTCGATAGCTTAACACTCATCATTTTTTCTAAACACAATCTAATAGACATAATGAGCGATCCCTACTATAACCCACTTAAGGATGAACGAATTTTGAACAAAGTAGATGATTTCAAAAAGAACAAAGTTCAGTAAAGCAATCGTATGTGCCTAAAAATACGTCCACTAGCTTATCGACCAATGTAGAAAACCACAAAGAATTGGCGCGCATAGACAGGACTACCGAGTTGGCTCGCATAGACAGGACTACCAAGTTGGCTCACATGGACAGGACTCCCGAATCTATTTGAAAGGCTTATGGAAAAAATCATGTCACAAAAAGAAACTAGTAAATTTATATCGCTTATACTTCGCCATAAACCTGAAAAAATTGGTATTGCGCTTGACGAACACGTTTGGGAAAATGTTGATGAACTTATTGCGGGAATAGCCA
Source organism: Bacteroidaceae bacterium (assembly GCA_963616365.1). GTDB lineage: Bacteria > Actinomycetota > Coriobacteriia > Coriobacteriales > QAMH01 > CAVAWX01. The sequence goes on along the minus strand of CAVEKR010000051.1, from coordinate 7,139 downwards.
AAACGCAACCATTTAATATGGCAATGCTTGAAGAAATTGTCAACACTGATGAAAAACAACGGTACTCCTTTAATGACGACAAAACGCTAATACGTGCAAATCAAGGGCACTCCATTCCCGTTGATGTAGAACTTGAGCAGGCAATACCTCCAAAAATTCTTTATCATGGTACTGGAGAAAAATACACTGCTTCAATTGAAAAGGAAGGCTTAATTCCAAAATCACGCCTATATGTGCATTTATCAGCAGATTATGATACTGCCATAAAAGTTGGTTCACGCCATGGAAAACCAGTTGTCTATACCATCGATGCTGATAAAATGCAAAAAGAGGGCTATGCGTTTTATTTGTCTGCCAACGGAGTGTGGTTAACAAAAAAAGTGCCTGCAGATTTTTTGCAAATAAAAAAAGATAAAAAGTCTGAAGATAAGAAAGTCTGACCCCAGTGTTTTTATAATGGCGAACACCCGTGTGGCGCCTAGGGCTGGCTCTGATGTTTGGGATGTGTGCGGCGTGTGGGGTTGTGTTTTGGGACAAAAAAATCTCCCACCTTTTGGCGAGCAAAAAGTGGGAGATGGCTTAAGAGTGAGACTGGGCGAAACAAAAATTGGAAAATGAAGTCTCAAAGGAGGGGACGAGACTTGCTCGAACTACACCTCGAGATCAGTAAATGGATACACGCTTCCACCCAAGATGTAGAAGAGCACACGCATAGCAAATGTGGCAATAAATGCCGCAATCACAATAATTGCGCCCCATTTTTTCCAATCACCAGTCTTTTTTCCCATAACAGCAGCCACAACACTTGCTGCAAGGAAAACTATAGTAATAAAGGTCGCAGGCAAAGCGCCTAAGGACCAAGGAGTATACTCAATTGAATCAATGATTCCACGTGTAGGACCTGTTGGGTCAAAATAATATCCAACCTGCGTAAACGCTCCCGCAGAAACTGTCATAGCAATCAGATACACAGCTGACAAAGCAGCATTAGCAATCTGACCAATAAAGTTAGCTTTGCCGTTAAGCTCTTTGACATCGTCAGTGCCCTTTGCAAGTTTTGCAGGCTGTACTTGCGTCTCTTTTACAGATTCGCCATCGGCTTTTTCAGCGTCTGTGCTCTCAGCAGCTGCATCTTTGGCGTCGTCGCCATCAGCAGAACTACCATCAGAAGAGCCACCAAAGCCGCTACCAGAACCGCCAAAACTACCGCCAGCAGCGCCAGCAGGGTGTTCGCCATCCTTATCTGCGCCTTCAGCAGAACCGTCTGCCGCGTTAGCGCCCTCAGCGCCCGCGCTTTCCACAGAAGCCGCCTCAGCAACCGCACCATCAGCGTCCTTACCGTCAGCCTTACCCGCCGTGGTGTTCGCCGAAAGATCAATACCGACAGTATATGTCTTGATTACCTTGTGAACAAAGTTATTGAACTTGGTCTGAAACTTTGTGCATGAACACATGAGCGCCATGGTGCCAGGCCCTAGACCTGCGGCTGCACCCAAAAGCGAGCCAATCTGGAAAATGCTGTTCCATGCAGGGCGTGATGGCATCATATATGAGTGAGCGCATACGGCTAGCAGCACTACTCCAAACACGATGGCACAAATTGAAAGCCACTGCGGCACGGTGCCGTTATTGTTGCGGCAAAGCATGATAAAGTAGATTATCATAAAGATTACCAAAACAACTATCGCGATGAGCTCTTGGGTAATACCAGATGTTAGGTTTCCAAAGCCGTTAAAGATGCGCAGCGCGTGTTGCAAGTGGAAAAGTACAGCAATGCCGCCAATTGCAATCAAGATGATTGATGCAATAACAGCCATCATCTGCGTTGATGCTCCCTTGCCGCGCATAGCATAGATTGCCTGCGTTGCAAACAAACCAGCCGACCAAGCAAGAAACGTGGTAAATAATATTAAAGGGATTTGAATTTCCATCTTCCCTTACTCCTTTCCTTGCCAAGTGCGGTTACGTAACAAATAGCGAATATGAGGCCCGTTGCCCACATCAACCAAGTGATGAAAATCGCTTTCTGAATATTCTTCTGTCCACTCTTTAAGAGTAGTCCTGCTCTCTTGCATCTTCTCGTAAGATGTAGCCTTATCATGGGTTGGGGCAGGTGCAACAAAAGAATCCAAGCCCTTGTCCAAGTCTCCAAAAAAGCGAGCACGAGACCCACATTGTGCAACACATTGAGGGAGCGCACCTTGGCTAATGCGTTGTTCGCACAAAGTGCATTTTTCTACAACGCGTTCTTCTTTATTTAAATAACGAACACCATACGGGCAGGCCATGGCGCAGAATTGACAGCCAATACACTTGGACTTGTCAATTTGAATAGTGCCATCTTCTAGCTGGTGAGAAGCACGTGTAGGGCAAACCTTTACGCACTCTGGGTTTTCGCAATGCTGACATTGGATGGGCAAGAAATACATCTCGACATCAGGCCAATCCCCACTTTTACCTGGGGTTGGGTTAGGACCAATACGCAGCGTTTTTAGCCAAAAGTCCCCTGGCTTTACACCGTTTACTGTTTTGCAAGCCGTTGAGCAGGCTAAACAACCTACACAACGGTTTAAATCTGTAACTATTGCATAACGTGTCATTTAAATCACATCCCCTGTTCCACTATGAGACCAAGATTCGACCTCTTCAGGCTCGCCTTCAAAGCGAGAACGCATACCAACAGTCATCCATTCGCGCAAACGCGGGTCAGATGCGTCATGGATACATTCTTTGCCGTTGGGGTCGCAAGGTACAGGATTATTAAATGGGCTATTGTCTTTTGTAGCCTTATAAACCACAGCAGCATTGCAACGCATTGTGTGACATCCGCCCACGATATCTTGGTTGTAAGGGTTATTACAGCAGTTGATACCAACAAGCTCGCAGCCATGAGTTGCGTTTTCAAACTCAGGGAACCACCATTGGTGATTTGCGTTGCACACAGGCAAGTTTTGCGCAAGCGTGCCGCCTTCTGTACGAGACTTGATGCCATAGTAAAGGTCTACAACCTCACGAACACGCCCACCAGGTGTTTCAATCCAGACCCAGTCTCCTTGCTCAAGACCTAAGCGCTTGGCGTCTTTAGGGTTAATCTCCAAACGAGGAGAAGGCCAAAGCTCACGACACCAAGGCAGCTGTCTGTGCTCGGAGTGGAAATAAACTGGCTGACGAGAACCTGTAGTCATAATAAACACATTGTCAGGATATTTCTTGATAGCATCCTTATACCATTGGTTTTGGAAGAACTCATCTTCTACCTGATCAATAGTGTCTGCGCTATAGATTTCTGGGTGTCTAACAGGAGAATCCACTGGCTCACGATAAATTGGGAAGCGGTCATCATCACCTTGGAACTCGGCAATATCAGACTTAGCCCAGCGAGCATCATATGTGTCCTCTCCATTTTGGCTACGGAGTGGATATGTATTAGCAGTATTGCAAATGTATGCCTCGCAGGTGAGCGACCAAATTTCAATCAAGCCGCTAGCTGTCATAAAGCCAGGGTGCAAGTCTACAAGTGGGAACAAGTTAAATCCACCTTGCTGACGACGCCAGCCCATCTCGTGCCTGCGGAATGTTCCCCAACGCTCAGGATGCCATTCGCGGCAATCCATCCAACCATGCTCTGTAAACCATTCTTTGGCTTGTGCCCATGTAGGACCATCTGGGAACTCTTTTGTCTTCCAAGCATCCACATTGTCTTTTAAGATGCGGTCATGGTCTGGCCATAAATAAGAAGGCTGTGAGAACTGATAATCATCGCCAAGTTGTTCTTTGTACTTTTTGATGTTGCTCTCACTTTGACCATCAAAGTGGAAGTTTTCAGCACCATGAGCTGTCTTTTCTTTGGTATTCCAAGGCACACCAAGTGCTTTATACATACCGCAATTCCAGTCAGGATCAAAGATGGTCTCTCCAGGAGGATCAATTGCCTGGCAGCAGCAACCAAAGAATCCACCAGCACCTTGGCTAACGCGCGTGGAATCAACTTCCATCCAGTGCTGACATGGGAAGATTACATCTGCGTTGCCATTTGTAGGACAGAACCAAAGGTCGATATCAGCAAAGAAGTCAAGCTGTGTCATGCCGTTCCAAGCGCGTACGGTGTTCGCCATATTCATAATATCGCCTGATTGGCAAACCCCGCCATGCAAAGCATAAGGTGTTGGCTTGATATGCATGTTGAAAGGCTCTTTGTGATAGCAATCCACTAGCTGTACTGCTTTATCCCAATCTGGGTCTTGCAAGCAACCATCCCAAACAGTGTTTGCATCCACCCAACGTGCCCAATAGCGGTTAAGCGGAAAACGCTCTGCGTCAATTTCTCCTGCGTTGCGTGTAAAGACAGTGCTTGGATTTGGCCAGCTCTGAGATGGCAACATTGCACCACCCATGCGCTTTGCAATAATAATAGCCTCTTCTTTTGAAGGCACTTTGTCTCCATAGCGCTGCAGCAAAGGAGATTTCTCGTCAATCAGGTATTGGACAAAGTCTTGCATGTGCTCTGCCATTTGATCAAGAGAATAATCGCGACCATCCCATGTAATAGCCTTGTCGCCATAAGGAGTGGACTTTTGCATATTAGAACGCCCAGGGTTGCCGTCAAATTGGCTCTTGCAAGAACCACGGTTACCTGCAGGTTCATCAGAATTACCAGTAATGCAAGACAAAATCTGCAAGGCGCGCACATTTTGAACAGCATTACCATTTTGGTCTGTAGAAAGCTGATAGTGAACACCACCGTTGCCATGACGTGCATCAACGCGAGTGGTGTAAATTTTTGTAGCTTCTTCTACCTTGCTCCACTCCACACCAGTAATCTCTGTTACTTTTTCTGGAGTGTATTGCTTGGTCAGGTCATGGAAACCATCCCAAACCGTGCGACACTTATAAGTTTTGCCATCACGCAAAGGAACATCAATCTCTCCTGGGAACAACGCTGGTTTTTTAGGCAAGCCAGAAGGATTTGTCTTAGAGCCCTTGCTGTTTCCAGAATCCCAATATTTATCATAGCTTGAATCAGCTGGGTCTGCCCAAGTAGACTGGTCAGGCAACCAACCATCAGCCACAAGACCTGTAAGAGGATGCGGGATAAAAGAGCCAGTAGTTGGGATCTTGTGAGTCTCACCCTCCCATTTACCAGCTTCTGCGTCCCAATAAGTCAAGCGCTTATTGTTTTCATCCCAAACCATAAAGCGCTTAACGCTGCCGCCATCTTTCATGTCGGCCTCTGTGATGAGCTTGGTACGCATGTCAATGCCGCCATTGCCTTCTACCATTTTGCCAGTAGTTAGCCATGGCTTGTCATCGCAATAAAGAAATGACGCATTTGACCAGCGACGAACCATTGTGTCATCGTATGCCTCATTCTCGATAATCCAATTGAGCATGCCTAAAGCAAGTGCACCATCTGTACCAGGGCGCAAGTTCAGCCAAATGTCAGCTTCTTTTCCAAGAGGAGTTACACGAGGATCAACCAAGATATGGCAGGTAGCATGAGGTGCTACATCAGAGATTGTTCTGTTTGTTGTATCGTAATTTGAATACTCAACAGCTGTACCCCATTGTACATAGACCTTTGGCTCTGCCTCAACCTCCATCCAAGGAGAACCCATCTCATCTGTCATGATGCCGCCAAAGTGTCTAGGACCTTTGCACACTTGATAAGCCAAGTGGGCATTAGGAGTACCAAAGAGCTGCTTCATGCCCTGATATGGCCCAAGAGACCAAACGCGAGACGTGCCACACATAACAAAGATGGATTGTCCACCATATTTGTCTACACATTCTCCCAAGCCTTTGCCAGTAAGCTCGAATGCCTCGTCAAGAGTAATGCGAACCCACCCAGCATCGTCAGATCCCTTTGGTTTTGTGCGTTTGACAGGATAACGCAAACGGTCTGGATGATAAGCAGCTTGCAAAGATGCTTGCGACTTTGCGCAGCAGTGTCCACGTGATTGTGGTGCGCTTTCATCGCCTTCAACCTTGATGGCCTTTCCATCCATAACTGTTACCCACACGCCACATTCGACCTTACCGCAGGCACGGCAACAAGTACGAACATGTTTTACCTCGTTTGAACTTGTGCTCGAGTCGGCTTCGGCCAACGTGTTGTGTGGCGCAATTGTCTTTGACGAGATTGCACAAGCAGCGCCTGTCACTGCCATTGCTGTAACAAAACTACGTCTAGACATAGTTAATTGTGCCATTCTAACCACCTTTCTCTTATGGCATTGCATGCTTTAACATGCCTTGTACATGCTCTGCGCGCCTTGTCTTGCGTGCCGTGTTTTATGGCATCGCCTTATGGCATTGCTTTATGGCACCGCCTTATGGCATTGCACGCTTTGCATGCCTTGTGTAGTTTCCTTGCAAACGCAGGCGCTTTATTGCGTGGACTGCATAAGGTAAATGCCGAACGCGCCGTACGCTTTATCTGCACTGCATGCGCAAGGAAACAACGTAACGAAAGAATATTAGTCAAAAGAAAAAATAATCAATAATAAGGTGTTTATTATTTAGGGATATTATTTAGAAAGAAAAATAATAAAGCGCAGTTCAGGGGCTTGTTATTAAGGGCATGGCGAACGCCACGGTTGCTGTAAGAACAGCGGATGGCGAACACCACACTTGCTGTAGGCACAACGGATGGCGAACGCTTTGTTTGGCGGCGGGAGTTATATGATGGCGAACACCACACTGGCTTGTGCTATTGCTGGTTAATAACTTCTTCAAGTAAGCAGCTAGCAGAAATATCACATGCACGAATACCGTCTTTTAAACGGATGCGATCAATGCGTAAGCCTAGGCGTTCTGCCACTTCAAGGCTTGCTTGAGTAAAACTTGTAAACGTAATCCCTTTTAAGGTTGAACCTAAAACAATATAGAGCTCATTCAAATCCAGTGCATGAGCACGCTTTTTCTTATTGCCCAATACAATTGAAGAATCAAAATAATCTCTGCGTGGGATAAAGCCATTTGTAAAGCCACCAAAGATAACATAATCAAAATGCTTGTCGTATATATCAGCAGGTGCACAAAGGAATACCTTTGATTTGTCTTGAGCTGCACCTTCTTGGGCTGCATTAGGGTCGCCTTGCATTGCACCTTCTTGAAGGTCATTTTGAGCTGCGCCTTCT
>CAVEKR010000050.1:0-7710 GCA_963616365.1 Bacteroidaceae bacterium | reverse complement strand
ATATACCACCATGGGTTCTTGTGGCATTAAAGTTTGGGTTTATTATGGCGAGGTTTTGCCTGGTCAAAAGTGCAAAAACCCAGCTTTAGAAGGTAGCTCTAGCCAGCGTCGCGGTGGCAGAGGACGTCGTGAAAGGAGCAATGGCTAATGTTAATGCCTAAACGTGTAAAGCACCGCAAGGTGCAGCGCGGTTCCATGAAAGGTAAAGCTAAGGGAGGTACCAAAATCAATTTTGGCTCCTATGGCATTCAAGCCTTGGAAGCTCACTGGATCACGAACCGCCAGATTGAGGCTGCACGTATTGCCATGACACGTTATATGAAACGTGGTGGGCGCGTGTGGATTACCATTTTTCCAGATAAGCCAATTTCTAAGAAACCTGCTGAAACCCGCATGGGTAAAGGTAAGGGCAACCCAGAAGAGTGGGTAGCTGTAGTAAAACCAGGACGCATCATGTTTGAGATTGACGGCGTTAGCCCAGAGGTCGCACGTGAAGCCATGCGTCTTGCAATCAACAAGCTACCTATTAAGTGCAAGATGGTCTTTGTCGATAATGCTGAAGAACACGCTGCTAAGTTTGCTCAACAACACGCAGATGAGTTTGCTCGTATGCGCGCTGCTGAACTTGCAGCAGAGGCAGAGGCAGAATCTGCCGAGGGTGCTACAGCTCAAGCAGATCAGGCTGAGAAAGGTGGTGCTTAAACCTTATGAAACCAGCAGAAATCAGAGAGCTTTCTACTGAGGACTTAAACACAAAACTCGATGAGTCCCGTTCAGAGCTTTTTAACTTGCGCTTTCAGATGGCAACAAGCCAGCTTGATAACACAGCGCGTGTAAAGATTGTAAAGAAAGACATTGCACGTATCTTAACTGAGTTGCGTGCTAGGCAAATTAATGCTGCTGCAAACGCAGCATCATAAGATTAGGAGGCGAATAAACGATGAGCGAAGTTCAAGAACGCAATAATCGAAAAGTCCGTCAGGGCGTTGTCGTCTCTGCGGTCAATGATAAGACTATCGTTGTGCAAATTCGTGAGCGTAAACCTCATAAGGTTTATGGCAAGATGATCAACAGCTCAAAAAAGCTGCATGCGCACGACGAGAAAAACGAAGCTGGCGTTGGAGATACCGTACGCATCATGGAGACGCGTCCGCTCTCCAAGCAAAAGCGCTGGCGTTTGATTGAAATTGTAGAGAAGGCTAAGTAAGCAGCCCTAATGCACAGAAAGGATATATTGCAATGATTCAAATGCAAACCATGCTGAGCGTTGCTGATAACAGCGGGGCTAAAAAAGTACGCTGCATTAAGGTTTTAGGTGGTTCTAAGCGCCGCTATGCAGGTCTTGGAGATACCATCATGTGTGCTGTACAAGAAGCCCTTCCTAATGGTCAGGTTAAAAAAGGCGACGTAGTGCGCTGCGTTGTTGTTCGTGTAAAAAAAGAAGTGCGCCGCAAAGATGGCTCATACATCAAGTTTGATGAAAATGCAGCCGTTCTTGTGGATAATGCAGGCGCTCCACGTGGTACCCGTATTTTTGGACCTGTGGCACGTGAGCTGCGCGAAAAGCGTTATCTGCGCATTGTCTCTTTAGCACCTGAGACACTGTAAGGAGGCGGGTTGTAATATGAACGGTTTAAAGGTCAAAAAAGGCGATAAAGTTAAGGTTATCACTGGTAAAGATGCAGGTCATCAAGGTGAGATTTTAGAAACCTTTCCCGCCAAAGGCAGAGTTGTAGTAAGTGGCGCAAACATTGTTCACAAGGCATTGCGCCCAACTCAACAAAATCCAAACGGTGGTATTGACGAGCGCGAAGCTCCAATTGATGTTTCCAATGTCATGTTGGTATGCCCACATTGTGGATTGCCTGTTCGTGTCAACATCAAGCACGACGGTAAAGAAAAAATCCGCGTTTGTAAAAAATGCGGTAAGGATATGGACTAGAGGGCAAGTTTTTGCTACACTAGTTCGGTTAGGCTCTTGTGCCATTTGTTTGATGGGTGGCTTGTGCGACTTGCTTAAGCTGCCCCGTTAAGCGCTCATTTTTACTAAAATCAGCAGCTTTTCAAGCGTTGCAAATGGCACAAGGGGGCGAGGTTTAAAAGCCCCGCATGAAACCTCGGTACGTAAATAAAGGAGAATTTTTATGGAAACCCCACGCTTGAGGGAAAAGTACAAAAAAGAAATTGCATCTTCTTTGAAAGACGAGCTCAACATCAAAAACGTTAACGATGTTCCTAAGCTCGAAAAAATCGTTGTCAACATGGGTGTTGGCATTGCTGCAGTTGATTCAAAGCAAATCAATGCTGCAGTTGAGGATTTGCGTCAAATCACTGGTCAGCAGCCTATGATTTGCCACGCTAAAAAATCCATCGCAACCTTTCACCTGCGCAAAGGTCAAGCAATTGGCGCAAAGGTTACATTGCGTGCAAACCGCATGTACGAGTTTTTTGACCGTTTGGTCTCTCTTGCCATCCCTCGCATCCGCGACTTTCGTGGCATGAACCCAGACAGTTTTGATGGTCATGGCAATTATTCCATGGGCGTTACTGAGCAGCTGATATTTCCAGAAATTGAATACGATCAGGTTGACAGAACACGCGGTATGGACATCACCATCGTAACAACCGCAAAAACAAATGAGGAGGGCTATGCTTTGCTAAAGGCATTTGGCTTCCCATTTAAGGAGCGCGACTAACTAAAGGTCAAGCAGCTAAATTAGCAGGTTGGCGCTTTTTATGGCGTGCCCCCCCCAGTGGCGTTCATGGCGTGCCCCCGATGGTGTTCATAATGTTCATGGCGAACACCACTGTGGCTTTGCCAGCAACAAGCAAAACCGCGCTAATTTAGCTTGCAGATACAAATTAGGTTTCACGTGCAGATTTGGAAATGAGCCAGTCTGCATAAGACGTACAACATAAGGAGGAAGTTTTGGCAAAGAAATCGATGATCGCCAAGGCAAAACGCAAACCAAAGTACTCTACGCGTGCCTACACTCGCTGCAATAGATGCGGCAGACCACACGCAGTGTATCGCAAGTTTGGTTTATGCCGTGTGTGCCTTCGTGAAATGGCACTAAAAGGCGAGCTACCTGGTGTTCGCAAAGCATCTTGGTAAGCTAGGCTTAAAAAGCTGGCAAGCCGTAAGGCTAATAAGGCAGGCGAGCTAAAAAGCAAAGCTCAAAAGCTCGACGGACCAAAAGCCCGCTAAACCACAAGGTTAACGAGCTAAAAGCCCGACAAACTGCAAGGCTAGCAAGCCACATGGCTCACAAAGCCAAAAGCAAAGCTTACTAAAAGAACCAGTGAACACTGGGCTGTCATGTGAAGGCGCTGCAGTTATGGGTTGTGGCGAACCACACATAAAACAGTCATCTACGAACCATAAGGAGTAATGAATGGTAACAGATACGATTGCAGATATGCTAACACGCATTCGCAACGCTAATTCTGCACTAAAAGAGCAGGTGAGCATGCCTTCAAGTAAAAAGCTCACAGAAATTGCTCGTGTTATGAAAGAAGAAGGCTACATTACTGAATATGAAGTAAAGCCACAAGCACCTCAAGATGCTTTGGTTATTACTCTTAAGTACGGTCCCAAAAAAGAGCGGACCATCCGCGGCATTCGCCGTATCTCAAAGCCAGGTTTGCGCATTTATGCAGGCAAAGAGGATTTGCCTCGCGTGCTAGGCGGTCTTGGCAGCGCTGTTATATCCACATCAAAAGGTGTCATGACAGACCGTGACGCACGCATCGCAGGCGTGGGTGGCGAAGTCTTGGCATATATTTGGTAGGCAGGAAAGGAGCATTAGATGTCACGTATTGGCAAATTACCCGTTTCGGTTCCTGCAGGTGTTGATGTAAAACTCAATGGCAGCGATATTTCCGTAAAAGGGCCAAAAGGAGAGCTTTCTTATAGCTTTTCTAAAAACCTCAAAATTTCTCAAACCGACGAAGGAATCGTTGTTGAGCGCCCAAATGACGAGCGCGAAAACCGTTCTTTACACGGTTTAACACGTACCCTAATCCATAACATGATTGTTGGTGTTACAGAAGGTTATGTCAAGACTTTGGAGCTTAAAGGCGTTGGTTATCGTGCCTCGCTAAAGGGCAAAAGCCTAGAGATGACCTTGGGATTTTCTCATCCTGTAAAGGTGGATCCACCAGAAGGCATCGAGTTTGAATGCCCAGAAGCAACACTTATTCATGTTAAGGGCATTGATAAACAGCTGGTAGGTCAAGTAGCTGCAGATGTTAGAAGCTACCGTCCACCAGAGCCTTACAAGGGCAAGGGTATTCGCTATCAGGGCGAACACGTACGCCGCAAAGAAGGCAAGGCTGGCGCTTAAAGTTTTGGTAGTGCAAGCTATTAAAATTGCATTGCTAAAATTTTTCTTAGCGAACACCACACTAGCAAGATACATTATAAAAAAACGTACAATTTTGCTGGTGTTCGCCAAAATTTATAAGCGCTAACAAAAGTTATGTACAGTAAGCAAATGGCTTAAAAGTTACTATATTTGAGGAGCAAGAAAAGTATGGATAGCCTTAAGAAAAAAAATGCACAACATGCGCGCCGCAAGCGCCGTGTGCGTGGGAAGGTCTCTGGTACGCCTGAGCGCCCTCGTTTGTGTGTAACTCGTTCTAACAAGCATATTTATGCTCAAATTATTGATGATGTAGCAGGCAACACCTTATGCTGCGCTTCTTCTTTAGACGCTGAGTTTAAAGGTAAACTCACCGCTAATAAAGAAGGTGCTCAAAAAGTGGGCAAGCTAGTTGGTGAGCGTGCTGCTAAAGCTTCTATCACAGAAGTTGTTTTTGATAGAGGCGGCAATTTATATCATGGCAAAATAAAGGCTTTGGCGGATGGTGCCCGCGAAGCTGGACTGAAATTCTAAAGAAGGGAAGCGTTGAGTATGCCAGGTAGAAACAATAGAAATAAGAATCGTCGCAACGACGGTCCAGCGGTTCCTGAACTTGAAGAGCGCGTTGTATTTATCAACCGCGTATCCAAGGTTGTTAAGGGTGGTCGCCGTTTTGGTTTGACTGCGCTGGTAGTTGTTGGAGACCACAATGGAAACATTGGTGTTGGCATGGGCAAATCTACAGAAGTGCCCATTGCTATTAGCAAAGGCGTCGAAGATGCCAAAAAGAACATGTTTAAAGTACCTTTAACTGAGGCAGGCACCATTCCTCACGAGGTCATGGGTCATTATTCTGCAGGTCGTGTGCTTATTAAACCAGCTACAGAAGGTACTGGTGTTATCGCAGGCGGTCCTGTGCGTGCTTTGTTTGAGCTTGCAGGCGTCAAAGACGTGCTTGCAAAATCTCTAGGTACTGACAACCCAATGAACATGGTCAAAGCAGCAGCTGATGGCTTGAAGCAACTTCAAAGCCCTGAGCAAGTTGCTAAGCGTCGCGGCATGAGCATTGGCGCTATGTATGGGAAGAAGGTCGGCTAATGGCAAGCAATAAAAAGCTGCGTATTACGCAGGTCAAGAGTACCATTGGTACAAAGCACGACCAAATTGCCACTTTAAAAGCATTGGGCTTGGGCAAAATTAACTCAAGCGTTGAGCAGGTAGACAACCCAAGTGTTCAAGGTATGATTTTTAAAGTGAAGCACATGGTTGAAGTAGAAGCAATTTAGAAATTTTTTAGGCAGTTAGCCAGCGGCGAGCAGCTGGCTTTATGCTTTTGCTTTAGGTAGGGTTTTAGCAGGTAAAAGCATAAACGCGAATGTAAAGGAGAACAAATGAATCTGCACGATTTAAAACCAGCGCAAGGATCTAAAAAGGGTCGCAAGCGCGTAGGTAGAGGTCATGGATCTGGCTTTGGTGGAAAATCTGGCCGTGGTTCTAACGGTCAGCTTTCCCGTGCTGGTGGCGGTAAGCGCCCTGGTTTTGAGGGTGGTCAAACACCTTTGGCAATGCGTCTTCCAAAATTACCTGGTTTTCGCAATATAAATCGTAAAGAGTATGTTCCTGTCAATGTTTCAAGACTTGAGGACAAGTTTGAGGCAGGTCAGACAGTGGACAAGGAGGCTTTGGTTGCTTGTGGCATCATTAAGCATGAAGATGCTCTTGTCAAACTTCTAGGAGACGGAGAGATTACCAAGGCTTTGACTATTAAACTTGACAAGGTTTCTGCCAATGCAAAAGCTAAGGTAGAACAAGCTGGCGGAAAGGTGGAGTAGACGTGTTAAAAGCTCTCGCAAATGCAATGCGTGTTAAAGAGCTGCGCCACAAAATCTTTTTCACGCTTGGAATTATTTTGCTTTATCGTGTAGGGTCATTTATCCCTGTACCAGGCATTCCATTTGCAGAATTGGTTGATAACTTTAAGGACAGCAGTACAAACGCTGGTCTTTTGATGCTCAACCTGTTTTCTGGTGGTGCACTTGAGTATTTCTCGGTGTTTTCTCTTGGTATCATGCCCTACATCACGGCATCAATCATTATGCAGCTTATGCAAGGTGTTATCCCTCGCTTGCAAGATTGGGCTAAAGAAGGAGAAACAGGCAGACGCAAGATAACGCGTATTACTCGTTATTTAACGCTTGTCTTAGGTCTTATCAATGCTATTGGTTATTTGGTATTGTTCCAAAGTGCACAATTTGGCATTACCTTTAGCGACGGCGTTATGCCAGTATGGGCAACCTACATCATTATTGTTGTAACCTTAGTTGCAGGTACAGCCTTTATCATGTGGATGGGCGAACTTATTACCCAGCGCGGTATTGGTAACGGTATGTCACTTATCATCTTTGCAAACATCGTGGCACGCCTCCCAAGCGCTTTGCTTGATTCTGTTCAAACATCAAGCGATACCATGCAAGGTGTACTTACAACCATAATTATTATTGCTGTAATCTTGGTTGTTATTCCTGCCATCGTCTTTATCGAGCGTGGTCAGCGTCGTATTCCTGTGCAATACTCAAAGCGCGTGGTCGGAAGACGTCAAATGGGTGGTCAAAGCACATATTTGCCTTTTAAGGTAAACGGTGCTGGTGTTATCCCTATCATCTTTGCTTCTGCATTGCTTTATGTGCCACCACAAATCGCAGCATTCTTTACTGATGTTGACTGGTTGCAAGCAGTTTCTAACTTCTGCTCAAGCGGCTGGGGCAATTGGGTCTTGACCTTTATATTCATCGTGTTCTTTGCATATTTCTATAACTCGATGATTTATCACCCAGACCAAACAGCAGATCAGCTTAAAAACTCTGGTGGCTTTATCCCAGGTATTCGTCCAGGAAACGCAACTGTGCAATACTTGAAAAAGGTCATCAACCGCATTACCTTGCCAGGTGCTATCTTTATTGCTGCTATTGCTATTATCCCAACTATTTTGTATTCATTTACAGGCAATAACTTGATTCAGCAATTTGGTGGAACATCCATCCTCATCATGGTAGGTGTTGCTCTTGATACTATGACTAAGCTTGAATCTCAGCTTAAGATGCATAATTATGACGGTTTCTTTAAATAAAGAAAATAGGTAGTTTCCTAAATCTAGTAGCCCTTTTACTCTTAGCTTTTAGTTTTATGTTGAGTTATTGAGTTGGGGGCTGCTAGGTTTCTTTTTGCACTTTGCTTTTATCCTGCGCTTTATGTGGTAGCGCTTTGTGTGGCGGCGCTTTGGCGGCGGCTTTGGATGCGCTGCCTTGTGTGGCGGCGCTTTTAGCGGTGGCTTTTAGCGACGGCGCTT
>CAVEKR010000049.1:0-7924 GCA_963616365.1 Bacteroidaceae bacterium | reverse complement strand
GGCAAAAAGAAAGGTTATTGTTGCCTCTTTTGCAAGCCATATTCATCGCATCCAACAGGTTTGCGATGCTGCTAAATTAGCAGGTAGACAAGTGGCTGTAACGGGTCGCTCCATGCTTAAAAACATCAGAATCTCTCGCGAGCTTGGTTATTTGCATGTTCCAGAGGGTTTGATTATCGATGCGTATACGGTAGGAAAAATCCCTCCTCAAAAGCTTGTCGTTTTGTGTACTGGCTCTCAAGGCGAGCCCTTATCTGCGCTGGCTCGCATGTCTGTTGGAGAACACAAAACCATCTCCATTGAGCCAGGAGACACCGTCATAATTTCTGCAACTCCTGTTCCAGGAAACGAAAAAAGCGTAACGCGAGTAATAAATCAACTTTCAAAAATTGGCGTTGATGTTTGGGATAGACATCGCGGTCTTGTCCATGTTTCTGGGCACGCTGGCTCTGAAGAGCTAAAACTCGTGCTTTCTTTGGTAAAGCCAAGATATTTCATGCCAGTACATGGAGAGGCAATGCATTTGCGTGCCCATGCGCGCCTAGCAGAAGGCGTGGGCGTTGAGCCTGCAAATATTTTTATCTTGGAAAACGGCGAAACCTTGACAATGAAAAATCACGAGGTAAAGCGTTCAGAACCAGTTGAGAGCGGCATTGTTTATGTGGATGGATCTTCTGTGGGAGACATCGGGCAAAACGTGCTCACAGATAGAGCAACCATGTCATCTGACGGTATGGCTTGCGTGGCGCTTTGTTTGGATAAAGGCGGGCGCTTGTATGGAAACGTCGAGGTGACCATGCGTGGCATTCCTGGATTTGATAACGACGGCTTTATGAAAGAGTGCACAAATTACATGCAAGACTGTGCCAAAGAGGGCATTAATGCGTACAAAGGCAATGCTAGACGCGTAAAAAAGTACCTCCAAGACGAGATGTCGCGCTTTATTTGGAAAAAGGCAAAGAGACGCCCTGTCGTTATCGCCTTGATTGTTGGCGCTTGATTTATGAACAATTAGCTTGGCAGTGAAAGGCTTATAAAAAAGGTGAGTTCAAAGAAGGCTTCATACAAAAAAACTAAACGAGGCGCAGGAGCGCATACTACAAAAAAGCAGGTCACCAAAAGAAAAAGTGTCAAAAATAGTGGCACTAAGGTCTATGGTGGCAAAGGTAGTGGCACTCGCAGAATGGACGAACGCGCAGCTAGACGCGAAGCCAGCGCTGCGGGGCGCGAAGCCAGCGCAGTTAGGCGCGAGGCTGCCTCGTTTGAGCGCGAAGCCGCAGGGCGTGAAGGCGTCTCGGCAGGACGCGAAGCCAGCTCATCTAACAGCTCTAACAGATCCAATATGTCAGACAGTGGCAATATTGCAGCGAATGTCAATTTTGTAGACAAGCGCAGCCGCTTTCAAAGAGACGCGCAAAATATTAGAGCGCGCAATAATAGAAACCTCAGATCTTCTTCTAAAAGAAAGCAGGCAGATAGCGCTTTTCAGGCAACGCAAGATATGCGCGAAAACTTTTCAAGCAGCAGGCGAGACCCAAAGCTAGACGTCAACACGCGCGACGATCTAAAAGGTCTAGCCCTTGTTATTCTTGGAATCATTTTATTTGTTGCAACCATCATTCCATCAAATGCCCCTGTAGCTGCTGCTATAAATACAGGGCTGCACTTGGGGTTAGGGATCGGCTGCTATTTTGTTCCATTTGCTTTTATTTTGTGGGGCATTTGTCTGTTCCTAAAAGCGGTCGAGGTGCAGACCCTGCGCTTTGTAGCAGGCGTTTTAATCATTTTGATTGCGGTTATGGGTCTGCTGTCTTTGTGGCAGCCATATGTTTTAGACACTGACCCAATGACGCTGTTCAACTACAGCGTTTTGGTCGGTGGCGGGGGATATGCTGGTTCAAGTTTGGCGTGGGCTTTTATGGCGCCAATGGGTCGCATAATTGCTACCATCATTTTGGTTGGAATTGTCTTGGCTGGTCTTGTTTTGGCTGGTCTTTCCATCTCTTTTGCTTTCCTATTCGTTAAAAAGTACCTGTCGCTTGGGGTCTCTGAAAAGAGATTTTCCAAGTTGCGCCACATTGATGATGAGCAAGAAGAAGACGACCAAGAAGATGAAGAGGGTGGCGAACACCCTGCTAAAAATGCCAGCAGTGATGATGAAGCAAGTGCCGATGATGCCGACAGCGATGACAGCGATGATGACGACGGTGATAATGACAACGACGATGACGGCTTCAGCGGCATTGATGATGATGATTATACTAGCGGCTTTGATTCAAGCGGCTTTAATGATGATACTAGCAGCGATAATGATGACAAAGACCTTGATGACAGCATAGAAAACGAGAACAGCCCATTTAAGTTTGAGACAGGTGCTAATAGCGCAAAAACAGTCTATCTAAGCAGCGATGATGAAGATGTAGCCGATGGCTATACCGAAGCAGAAGATTTAGGCAGCTTTGGCATTGGCGCAGATTCAGCTGGTGTAAATGCCGCTGGCGCAGAGGGTGTTGGCGCAAGTAGCGCTGGTTCAGATGATATAAGTGCACTTGATAATTTGGCTGCTGAACAAGAAAAGCAATTATCTAAAGCTAAGATAAAGCCATCTAAGCGTTCTTATAAAAAAGATAGACAGCTTCAAACAAGGCATTTTCAAGGCAAAACTATCAATTTAGATCCAAGTCTAGGTGCGGATTTAGGTGCAGGTTCAGCTGCTGGCGCAAGCCTAGCTGCAGGTCTAGGTGTAGCCAGTGCAAACGGCACGCTTAACGCTAACGGCATTGATAATAGCAGCGATACTTCAAATGCCAACGGCGCACCTGCTCCAAGCAGCGCCGATGCTAGTGTGGTGTTCGCCAACACAAATCCCGCAGCTATTGATACAGACACTACCAGCGCAGCTGCTAATACCGCTGCTAGCACCGTAGCTGCAAGCACTGCAGCAGGCAGCAACGCAGCAAACACAAGCGCCGCCACTACCAACACCAGCAACACCAGCGCAACCGAGCCAAACCCCGAAGCAGACCAAACCCCCTCATACATACTCCCACCTGCAAAAATATTGAAGGTCTCAAAAAAGCGCAAAGACCGCCAAGCAGCACCAAAAGAGCAAAAAGCCATGGCAGACGAGCTCCAGCAAACCCTAGAAGACTTTGGAGTTTGTGCTAAGGTGCTTGGCTGGACTGCAGGTCCTACTGTTAGCGTGTTCAAAATCGAACTCCCTAGGGGGACGCGCATGTCATCGCTTGTTAATTTGGCTGACGATATTGCCCTGTCTTTGGCAGCCAGTGGTGTTCGCATTGCTCAAATTCCAAGAACATCGCTGGTAGGAGTAGAAATTCCTAATCGCACGCGCGAGACCGTGTTTTTAGGCGATGTCATTAAAGAGGCATCAGATTCTCCTTTATCGGTTGCTATTGGAGAAGACACAGATGGCAATAAGATTTGCCTTGACCTAGCAAAAATGCCGCACCTTTTGGTGGCAGGCACAACTGGCTCTGGTAAATCTGTGGCGCTAAATGGCATGATAATGACTATTTTAATGCGTACAACGCCTGATCAGGTGCGCCTTATTATGGTGGACCCAAAAAGGGTGGAGTTTAAACCTTACAAGGGTATTCCTCATCTTTATGTTCCGCCAGTAACAGACCCTAAAGAGGCAGCTAGTGCCCTTAAGTGGGCGGTTGCAGAAATGGAGCGCAGGCTAAAGGTGTTAGAACAAGTCGGTGCGCGCAATATTTCTTCTTACAACCAGATGATAGAGGATGAAAAACTTGCTAACGAAGAAGGCATAAGCCCTGATAAGATACCCTATATTGTTGTAATTATCGATGAGCTAACAGATCTGATGATGGTTGCAGGAAAAGACGTAGAAGACTCCATTGTGCGAATCTCGCAGCTTGCTAGAGCAGTTGGAATTCATTTGATTATTGCTACGCAAAGTCCAAAGTCTTCAGTTGTAACTGGTATGATTAAGGCAAATATTACAAATCGCCTAGCTTGTACTGTTGCTACAAACGTGGAATCCCGTGTTATAATTGACCAAAGCGGCGCAGAAAAATTAACAGGCAACGGAGACATGCTTTTTGTTCGCCCAGAATGGGGAAAACCCAAGCGTATTCAGGGTGTTTATGTTTCTGAGGCAGAAATTGGTGCTGTGGTTAAGCACTTAAAAGAGCAAGGCGATGCGCAATATAATAACGATATTTTGCAAACTTCGCTCTCTAGTACTAAAGGTGGGTCTGACCCTAGCGCTCGCGCGTCAGCCTCTGAGCGCGATCCGTTGTTTTGGCAGGCAGCCGAGGCTGTAGTAAATGCTGGCCTAGGTTCTACTTCCATGCTGCAAAGAAGGCTCAAAGTTGGCTATTCTCGCGCTGGTAGAATAATGGATGAGCTTGAAAGCTTGGGTGTTGTAGGTCCATCTAGCGGGTCTAAGGCTCGCGATGTTTTGATAGAAACGCCTGAAGACCTAGAGGCGCTAAAGGTAATGACAGAACAAGAAGAAGCTTAAAAATAAATGCCCACATACACTCTTGGTGACATATTGGAGCAGCGCCGTCTAAGTGTTGGTATGACACTAGAAGAGGCAGCAGATACAACAAACATACGTCTTCGCGTGCTTGAAACCTTTGAGGCAAGCGATTATGGCCACTTTCCAACAAAAGGCCATGTACGAGGCATGTTATCTTCTTATGCCAGAGTTTTGGGGCTTAATTCTCATGACATCCTAGCGCTTTACGAAAAAGAATTTGCGACATTTTCCCAGCGTCAAGAGATTGCAAAAAATGCCGAATACGCTCGTAGAGGTGTGAGCAAGTTTGGAACAAAGCGCGTTCAATCAGCCAAGCCAATGATGCGCCATGCAAGTGAAGACATTGGCAACACAGAAGAAGAACCGCAGGTCAATGCAACAAGCGTGGAAGATTTTGTCGCAGATAATTCTGTGAGCGATTCTTCTTTGAGCATGCGCAATGTCAAGGTCATAAACAAGAGAAACTCCATCAATTTTGGGGGGACTTCTAGGGATACTTTGGGGGGTGGCTCAAGGGATACTTTAGGGGCTGGCTCGGGCAGTTCAAGGGGCGCTTCAAGAGAGGGCTTGGGGGCTGGCTCGAGAGATACTTTGGGGGGCGGCTCGAGAGATTATGGCGAACGCCCCTCTCGTAGTGGCGGTACTTTGGGTGGCCCAGGTGATTATGGCGAACGCCCTGCTCGTAGCGCCACAAGGGATTATGGCGAGCGCCCTGCTCGTAGCGGCAGCACAAGGGATTATGGCGAACGCCCTTCTCGCAAGAGCGTTCTAAAAGATGATGCAAGAGCAGGTTTAACAGATACTCCAAGAGATGATTCAAGGTCTAGTTTGAGATCTAGTTATAGAGACAGATCTAGCGACCGTGGTGTTCGTCAAAATAATAAACAACAAGGAGATTTTGCTGCTAGTGATATGAGAGAAAGCGCTGACTTGCAAAGAGATGATTTTGCTTCAAGTGATTTTTCTCGTTCAAAAACGCGCAATAAAAATACGCGCCGCAGGACAACGACGCTTTCAGGAGACCCTTATCAGTCGCTAAATGAGAAAAAGGCCAAAGAGGCAGAAGAATCTAAAGCAATAGAGGCTGAAGCTACAGATAGCTCTTCTTTGAAAAGCATAGTTGATGATGATAAAAAAAGCAGCAGAAAGCATGGCTCTAGAAGAAGCAAAAGAGATGCTGATAGAAGTGCTAGCGGGATAGATAGCGCTAAAAGTGACAGCAGCAAAAAAGATGGCAGTAAAACAGCTGGTAAAGATAAGGGCGGCAATACGCTTTCTAATGCAATGGATGTAAATGTAGAGGAGTTTTCTGCAGAACAAGATAGAGCTGCAAGAAGAAGAATGCGCAAAAAAGCAGATGAAGAGGAGCGTGAGCGCAGGAGCGCACTTTCAAGGCAGCAAAATTTTTTCCAGATAATAGCAGGTATTATTGTTTCTATTTTTTCTGAACGCAGAACGCGCCTTATTGCCGTTGCAGTAATTATGCTGGTAATTGCCATAAGTATTGCAGCAATTTTTCTTATTACAACAGCAGGAAATCAAAATGCTGGTATTATTTCTCCTCAAGGAGAGCAATCTCAAAACGATGTTATTGACACACCAAATGAGAGCAATGCTCGTGCAACTGTTACTACTACTAATGGTAGTCCAATTGCAGTTTCTATTAGTGTGGCAGAAGGGAGCACATCGCTTATTAATGTGACCTATGATGATGATAAAGCTTATAGCGGAACTGCTGTTGGTGCATGGAGCAGGACTTTTCAAGTAACAGAATCGATGGAGGCTACATTTGGAAACCCAGATGCGGTTGTGGTAACAGAAAACGGTCAACAAGTACAAATTACACGACAAGAAGATGGAACAGGCAGGTTAAGTCTTGTTGTGCAAGCCCTTAATGCGGCTCAAACTAATTAGGAAAGTGAGAAGCCACAGCCGCTCAAAGCATTAAGTCAATTAGAAAGAGCAGGCTGTTAGACCAATTAGAAAGGAATTATCATGGCAAAAGATAATAGCTTTGACATTATGTCAGAATGTGACATGCAAGAACTAGACAATGCCTATAATCAGGCAAATAAGGCACTGTCTCAACGCTACGACTTAAAAGATACAAATTCAAAGCTTGAATTTGATAAACAAGCTTCAACTTTTACTGTTCTTGCACCAAGTGATTTTATTTGCGGGCAAGTAGTCGATGTCTTAAATTCTGCGCTGGTAAAGCGCAATATTGATCTTGCAAGCATTAAGTGGGGTAAAGATGAAGAAGCCGCAGGTTCTATGGTGCGTCGCAAGGGCAGCGTGATTCAAGGTATCGAAGCAGATATTGCAAAGCGCATTAGCAAAGATATCAAGGCGCAAAAATTCAAGGCAAAGGTGCAAATCGAAGGAGAAAAGCTGCGCGTTTCAAGTCCCAAAAGAGACATTTTGCAAGACGTGATTGCTTTTGTAAAAGATCAAGATTATGGCATTCCTTTGCAATTTGGAAATTATCGCTAAACGGCGGCTATTGCTAGGCGGATGCCTGCCAAGCGGCTGCTGCTAGGTGGCTGTTAAGTGGCTGCTGCCGCTAGGCGGCTGTTAAGTGGCTGCTGCTGCTAGGCGGCTGCTGCCGCTAGGTGGATGCCTGCTGCTAGGCGGCTGCTGCCGCTAGGTGGATGCCTGCCGCTAGGCGGCTGCTGCCGCTAGGTGGATGCCTGCCGCTAGGCGGCTGCCAGGCAGCTGCCGTTAAATAAAAACTATTACTAGGATTTTAGATATGGCGCAAAATAAAAAAAATACCTCAAAAGACGCTTTTAAGCTTGCCTTTATAACCATGGGCTGTGCAAAAAATGAGGTTGATACAGATAAAATGCGAGTCAAGCTTCTTGATGCTGGCTTTGAGATTATCGAGGATTATGAGCAGGCAGACCTAGTAATAGTAAATACCTGCTCTTTTTTGACAAGCGCCACACAAGAAAGCCTAGATGTTATTTTTGATGTGCTCAAAACTCAAAAGCAGCTAAGCAATGGTGCAAAAGTGCTGGTTGCAGGTTGTATGCCAGCGCGCTATGGTTCAGATTTAGACGATGAACTTACAGAAGTTGCAGGCTTTATTAGCGTTGCAGAAGAAGAAAACATCGTCAAAAAAGTTTCTGAGATCCTAGGTTGCCCTAATTCTGATTGCTCCAGTTCGGATAATCCCAGCTCAAATAAGGAGCAAGAAACCTGTTTGCCCAGTTCTTCTAAAAAAGACAATCCACAGGGGCGTTCGCCATTAAAAAATGACACGCAAAAGAAAACGCCAGCACAAAACGAGCAAGATTCTCAGCTACAGGGGCGTTCGCCCGCACAAAATGAGCAAGCCCTCAATCAGCAGAGCGATAAGCCACATTTGCGCACAAAAGACAAGTTGTATGC
>CAVEKR010000048.1:0-8157 GCA_963616365.1 Bacteroidaceae bacterium | reverse complement strand
GTCTTTATTGTTAAGGGAAAAATCCGCTTATCAGTCTCGGCACCAGAATTAGTTGCTTTTTCTAGGAGTTGTGCCACACACATTGCTGCAGATGATGTTTCTACATTTTTCCTGCAAGCAGCATTAGTTTCTATACAACGAAGCTGACCTAGTATGTCAAGATTTTTGCCTGAATGAAGCTGAGCGTCAATCACACTAAATGGCTCTAAATATGCACCAAACTTGCTACCTGGGCGACGCAAACCTTTTGCCACAGCGCGCACTTGACAGCCGTCTTCTGCAAACATGGTGATTATGGCATCAGTTTCTTTGAGTTTGGTTTGCTTTAAAACAATACATTTACGCTTATATGTGCCAGCCATGACAAAGCCTTTAACTATAAACCTATAAACTAGAAAACGGCAAAAGAGCAGCTAAACATGTTAATTGGCGAGGCGCAGCACCGTAGCAACAAAGAACTAACAACAAAACCCCACACCACAAGCAATCAAACGCCGCAAGAACCACAAAAGCAAAGCTTATAGCCCCGTGCCATACCCAAAGCGCTTTACTTGATTAGCATCTCGACGCCAATTTTTGCGAACCTTAACAGATAAATCTAGGTGCACTTTTGCCGCAAAAAACTTCTCTAAATCAAGGCGAGCCTGCGTGCCAATTTCTTTAATAAGGCTGCCGCCTTTTCCAATAATAATGCCTTTTTGACTGTCGTGTTCGACATAAATAACAGCCCAAATACGCCTAAAACCTGTGCGTTTATCTGTTTGAAGCTCTTCTACTTCAACCCCACATGCATGAGGAACCTCATCGTGAGTAAGCCACAAAATTTTCTCGCGAATAAATTCAGCGACAATTACCTCTAAGGGCTGGTCAAGGCTTGTGCCAGGAGCAAACCAGCAAGGACCTTCTGGCAAAAAATATTGAACCTCTTCAATAAAAGCGTCAACGTTTTTGCCTGTTTTGGCGCTCAAACAAACTATTGCATCCCATTTTGCAAGGTCTTGAGCTGCTAGAACTTGTTTTTCTGCCTCTTTGCGAGAGACTTTATCAATTTTTGAGATAACTAAGATTTTATGAGCGGGACTATTTTTGACCAGTTCTGCCACCCATTTATCGCCTTTGCCGCAAGGCTGGCTCGCGTCAATCAAAAGCGCTGCAATATCCACGCCTTCAAGGGCTTTAACTGCAGAATCATCCAAAGCCTCGCCCAAAGCATCAATCGGTTTGTGCAAGCCCGGCGTATCCACAATGACCATCTGCATTTCTGGCGTGTCATAAACTGCCCTAAAGCGGTGGCGGGTCGTTTGTGCCGTGTCAGATGTGATGGCTAACTTCTCGCCCATAATAGCGTTAAGCAGGGTTGATTTGCCTGCGTTTGGTCTACCTATTAAGGTTACAAATCCGCTTTTAAATTTTGGCGAACACCCGTCTTGCTTAGAACTTAGCTGCGCGCCGCCCACATCGTGCGCGCCTGCATGGCGTTCGCCCCCACCTTGCACGCCCTGCGCGCCTTGCTCGACATCCTGCTTTTCGCTGTGGTGTTCGCCATTAAAAGCGCCACTATTATTGTTATTATTGCTGCTCATAACCCTTATTTCTCGTTGTCTTTTGCATCTTCGTCTTCCCAATCGGCTTCTTCGCGACGTTGCTCTTTGACGGAGCGAATGGATTCTGCCTCGATAAAAACCGCTGTTGCCTGAGGCCAGCGAGCAGACAAGTGCCGCTCAAGGTCATCTACGCACGAAAGTACATCATAGGCTGCCAAGCTGGGGCGAAACGTCACGTCAATAGCAATGAGCAGGGAGTGCGGCCCCATGTACATGGTCAAAATTCGCCCGCAACTCATGACGCGCTCGTCTGCTTCTACGATAGACCTTAACTCGTCTAGGGAGTGGTGCTTCATGCCCTCTCCTACCAGCAGGTCTTTGGTCTCGCTAAGCAGGACAATAGCAACAATAATAAGCAGAGCGCCAATGATTATAGAACCTATGCCGTCCAAATACACATTGCCTGTTACATCAACTAAGATGGTAGAGACAAGCGCCACCAAAAGACCGAGCTCAGCTGCGGAATCTTCTAGCACAACGGTGTATAGCGACGGGTCTTTTGTGTCTTTAATAAACTTGATTGGACCGACTTGCCCGCGCGCTGAATTAAATTGCTTGATGGCAATTCCAAGCGTTATGCCTTCTATGACCATGGCAATAAGAACCACCACGTAGTTTAGGGTGGTAGAGCCGATTTCGTGTTGACCAGCCATGGTGTCTTGAATTGACATGATGCCTTGCAAAATTGATAGACCGCCACCTAAAAAGAAGATTAAAAGCGCCACCAACATGGTCCAAAAGTACAGCTCTTTACCATAGCCAAAGGGGTGCAAAAAGTCCTCTTTTTTCTGCGATTGGCGCATTCCAAAAAGCATGAGCATGCCGTTTCCAGAATCGACCATGGAGTGTATGCCTTCAGAAAACATGGCGGCAGAGCCCGAGATAAAAGCTGCAACAAACTTTACCAATCCAACAGCAATATTGCCGCACATTCCTGCTACAACTGCAACCTTGCCCTCTTTTTTGGCAGACTGCATTTGCTCTTTTGCGGCCTTTTCTCTAAGTTCTTCTAATGATGGTCCTTTATTCATATAAGTTTCTTACCTGCTTAAATAGTGCGTTCGTCACCCCAAAAATACAAAGCCACAGTTCCAGGGCCTGTATGACTGCCAATCGTGGTGCCAATGCTAAACATTTCTGGCTCGCCGATGATGTCTGCAAAGTTCTCGCGCACGGCATCTGCCACGGGTTTTGCAATGTCTGGGCAGGCACTTTGCGACAAAAAGACGCGGTCGTTGTATGCAACGCCGTGGTGAGCGTGCTCGTGCATCTCCTCCACAATTCGCTTGATGGCCTTTTTCTTGCCGCGGCACTTAAAACGAGGGATGAGCTTGCCTTCTGTGTTCATGTTGAGCAGCGGACAAACGCCGAGCAAATTCCCCACATAACCAGCCATGGGCTTTACTCTGCCGCCTTTGATATAAAACGTCAAATCTGTACTAAAAAACCAATGGTGCATGCGCAACTTATTTTCTTCAATCCAATTATATGCCTCTTCTATGCCCACTCCATCTGCGCGCATATCAGAAAGTTTTTGCATGATAAGCCCATAGCCAGAAGAAGCCCCAAGGCTATCTACCACGTAAATTTTTTGATTTGGAAACTCGTCTTTTAGGTTGCGAGCTGCAACGGTCGCAGAATCAAAAGTACTAGAAAGCCCGCTAGATAGGCAAACATGCAAAATGTCTTTGTTGTCCTCTTTGCCTTTTTCTAAAAGCTCGCGAAAAAATTCTTCGTATTCTCCAGCAGAAAGAGCTGCAGTTTTAGTTTGAGCGCCATCGACCATGGCTTGGTAAAATTGATCAAAAGGAATGCTTTGACCTAGGTCATCAGGGTATTCCTTACCATCTAGATAGTAATGAAAACAAATGTAGTGTACATCAAGTTCCTTAAATTTTTTGGCTGAGAGATCCGCTGTGGATTCGCAGCTCAAAATATAATCATTTGCCATAAAGCCTCCAATCGGTTTATTTTTTAACAAGGTTACTTTATGCTAGCTCAAATGTGTGCTTAAAATCAATAGAGCACATGAAAAGTATATGATGTTTCTCCTTTGCTTTTATTTAGCGTGCAAATTTAGTACACCTTGATGTAAAATTTTACGCACTTATTTCAAGCGCAGCTATTTTTATTTTTGTCCATATATCTCAAGAAAGGGGCTGAGATGTGTAAGAGCATCAGCTTAGAACATGCTGCATTGGTACAAAGTGTATTAGCGCAAACTGCAAATGCAAAAGCACGTATTATTGAAGCTCGCGGCGCTAGAGCTTGTAGCAGCAGCGTTTGTGGTGGCGAACACCACAGGGCTTGCAGCAGCACTGGGGTTTACAGCGGCGCTAAGACTTGCAGCAGTAAACGCAACAGCAAAGCTTGCGGTGCGCTTGGTGTTCTTGCTTTTGTTGGTGGCGCAATTGCTGCATTTGCAACAATCAAAGCGCTTAAAGACCACTACACAGATACAAGCTGCGAGACAAATACATCTCAAAAAAATGATATGTCTTCAAATTCTAGATCGGCACTTATCTTTACAAGCGATGGTGTTTGGCGAAAAGGACAGGATGGGCAACGCTGCGGATGCGGCGAGTGCGGCGGACGTGATGAGCAACGTAATGCGGACTCTGCTGATGTCGCCTCCTGCAACAATGCAGACTCCTGCAATGCAGCGCCTACCACAGCATCCATCACGGCAGACCAAATAGCCAAGCGCGCAGGTGTTAACCTGCTAGATTGCTATCAATGCGGCAAATGTTCTGCAGGTTGCCCCATGCATGAGGGAATGGATTTAGGTCCAAAGCAAATTATGCGAAAACTCCAGATGGGACTTGTTGATGAGGCACTGCACGCAAAGTCTCCTTGGATATGCGCTCAATGCATGACCTGCGCTTCAAGGTGTCCGCAAAACATAGATATTACAGAGCTCATGCGAGCTGTTCGCATGAGCGCACACGATGCTGGCATCATTGCTTCAAAAGAAAGCGACGTTTTTGAAACTCAATTTATCAAGGGCGTTTATTCGTGCGGCAAAAACAGCGAGCCATATCTAGCAGCATTTTATAACCTAAAGTCAGGCCATTTAATGCAGGATATGTTTAGTGCTCCAAAAATGCTCAAAAAAGGACTAATTAGTCCAAAACGCGAGAAGGTGCGAGACGTGTCGGGTGTTCGCAAACTTATTGAAAAATGCTTGAGCGCAAGCAAAGCGGGAGGTGAAAGATAATGACAACAATGCAATATGCCTACTTTCCTGGTTGCTCGGCGCTTTCTACAGGCATTTCTTATACAAAATCCACAGGCTACGTGGCACAAAAAATTGGCCTTGAGCTAAAAGAGATTGATGACTGGTCTTGCTGCGGAACATCGGCAGCTCACATGACCAACGAGGATCTAAGCTATGCTCTACCAGCAAGAAGCTTGGCTCTAAGCGAGGCACAAATGCCAGACCTTGATGTAGTAGCTCCCTGCACGGGCTGTTATAGCGCGCTAAAACGCGCAGCTTGGTATGCGGGTCAGTCAGAGGAGGCGCGCGAGCATATATGCGAGCTCATAGAAATGGATTATCAGGCAAAAGCACAGGTTAAAAGCTTGCTTGAGATTATGGTAGAACCTGAAAAAATCGATCTTATTGTGGGCGCGCTCCAAAAAAATCTAGGCGGCTTAAAGCTTGCCTGCTATTATGGCTGCACTCAAGTGCGCCCTGCAGAAATTGTCAATTTTGAGAATGTAGAAAACCCCCTTGCAATGGAAAAACTCCTAGATGCATGTGGTGCTAGCTGCATTGATTGGGCTTTTAAGACCGAGTGCTGCGGAGCTTCTAATCATGTGATTAGCCCAGCCGCAGCTCGAAGTGCCACAGCGCGCATTTTTGCTAATGCAGCTGCTAGCGGCGCTGATGCAATCGTTACATCATGCCCCTTATGCTGGCTTAATCTTGACATGCGCGAACAGCTTATCAATAACGAGACAAACAGCAATTATAACCTGCCCGTTTATTATTTTACCGAGCTAATCGCAATGTGTTTGGGCGCAAGCGCAGAAGAGGCAGGATTACAGCACCATTTTGTAATGGCGAACACCTTGCTAGAAGAAAAGCTGGAAGTTTGCGCTGATGGCGTTGGCAGCGGCGCTAACAGCAGCGACACACAAGCAGGCAGCGGCAATGAATTAAACGACCGTGGTGTTCGCCATAAAACTACCCCAACAAAAATACCTATAAGCGCTGATAAGGGAGGTGGCAAGCATGAGTAGAATTGGCGTATTTGTTTGCATGTGCGGGAGCAACATCGCAGCTACCGTGGATACTCAGGCGGTGGCAGATTATGCGTTGACCCTGCCTGGCGTTGTTTGGGTTGAAAATAATAAATATACCTGCTCAGACCCTGGGCAAGCACAAATCAAAGAGAGCATTAAGGCGCACAAGCTTGACCGCATTGTTGTAGCAGCGTGTTCGCCATCTATGCATGAGTTGACTTGGAGAAACTTGCTTTCTCAAACAGATGTCAACCCATACATGCTAGAAGTGGCAAATTTGCGCGAACAATGCAGCTGGGTGCATACGGATAAGGCGCAGGCAACCGAGAAAGCCAAGGACTTGGTCAAAATGGCTGTTGCAAAGGTTGCCCGCAATGTGCCGCTGTTTACCCAAGAAATTTCTGTGAACAAAAACGCGCTGGTAGTGGGCGGTGGAATTGCTGGAATGCAGGCAGCGCTTGACATTGCCGATGCGGGGCATAAGGTTACCCTAGTTGAGCGCGAGCCTACCATTGGCGGCAAAATGCCCAAGCTTGATAAAACCTTTCCTACCATGGATTGTTCTGCCTGCATTTGCACTCCAAAGATGTCTGAGGTGGGCGCGCATCCAAATATTACTGTTCGCACTTTGGCCGAGGTCGAAAAAGTCGAAGGCTATGTGGGCAATTTTCAGGTAACAATAAAAGAGCACGCCAAGTATGTTGACTACGACCTTTGCACAGGTTGCGGTCTTTGTACTACCAAGTGTCCTACTAAGAATATTCCTAACTCTTGGAATGAGTTTATGGATAACCGTCCTGCCATTTATAAGGCATTTGAGCAGGCTGTTCCTTCAAAACCTGTAATTGATGCGCAACACTGTAAAAAACTACTCACAGACAAATGCGGCGTGTGTGAAAAGCTTTGCCCAACAGGTGCAATCCGCTATGACGACGAGGATAAAACCATAACAGAAACCTTTGGAGCTGTTATTTTGGCTACAGGTTATGACTTAGTAGATTGGGCAGCTCTTTATCCTGAATATGGCGGCGGTGCTTATACGGATGTAATTGATGGCATGCATTTTGAGCGCTTGGTAAACGCCTCTGGTCCTACAGAAGGTCACATTTTGCGCCCATCAGATGGCAAAGAGCCCAAAAGCGTTGTTATTGTTAAGTGCGTGGGCAGCAGGGATCCGTCCAAGGGCATTTCTTATTGTTCGCGCGCGTGCTGTATGTATGGCGCAAAACATGCTCACCAATACCTTGACAAGGTAAAAGATGGCAAATGCTACGTGTTTTATATGGACGTTCGCGCTCCAGGAAAACGCTACGACGAGTTTTATATGCAGGCAAAAAATGATGGCGCTCTTTACTTGAACGGACGCGTGAGCAAAATTTACAAGCAAGGTGATAAACTAATTTGTTTGGGCTATGATGGACAATCGGGAGAAAACGTCGAGGTAGAAGCTGATATGGTGGTGCTAGAAAGTGCCATGGTTCCTGCTTCAAAATCCCGCGAGACTGCCATGCTGTTTGGCGTTCAAGCAGACCAAGATGGCTGGATTACAGAGGCGCACCCAAAGCTTAGACCAGTAGAAACTGCAAGTAGAGGTATTTATTTGGCAGGAGCTGCGCAAGGTCCAAAAGACATACCAGATACTGTGGCTCAAGCTGGAGCTGCGGCAAGCAAGGTCATTGGCATGTTTGCGCACGACAGCTTGCAATCAAATCCTCAAATTAGTAAAGTCGACATTTCTAAATGCTCAGGTTGCGGGCAATGCGTGCCAATTTGTCCTTATGGAGCGCTTAGCCTGGTCGAGAAAAACTTGCGAGAAAATTCCGTAAAGCTAACGCGCAGCGTGTGCGAGGTAAATTCGGCGCTTTGCCAAGGTTGCGGTGCGTGCAGCGTCGCGTGCAAACCGGGCGCGCTTGATTTATTAGGCTTTAGCGACGAATCAATTATGCAGGAGGTGGACGCCTTATGCCGATGGTAGAAAATGAGAAAGTGGCTGGTGTTGGCGCTTGTGGCGGTGCTGCTGACGCGGGTGCTAATATGGGCGCGGGTTTGGACGGCGCTGGCGCGGGCGCTGGCGCGGGCGGCAATAACGTGGGTGCGGCTGGCAATAAGGCTGGCGAACAACACGGTAGCGTTGGAACTAGCGCTAATATGCAACAAGAGTTTCGCCCAAAAATCCTAGCCTTTACATGCAGGTGGTGCACCTATGCAGGAGCAGACCTTGCAGGCCTAAACCGCATGAAATATCCTGCAGATATCCGCCTTTTGCGCATTCCTTGTTCTGGCAGGGTAAACCCGCAGCATGTGC
>CAVEKR010000047.1:0-8159 GCA_963616365.1 Bacteroidaceae bacterium | reverse complement strand
CGGACAAGATGAGGCGGTAAAAGCTGTTGCAGCAGCTGTGCGCAGGTCTCGTGCGGGCTTGTCTGATCCAAGTCAGCCAATTGGGAGCTTTTTGTTTTTGGGACCTACTGGCGTTGGAAAAACTGAGCTTACAAAGCAGCTGGCAGAGCTGCTATTTGATAGCAAAAAGGCAGTTGTTAGAATTGACATGTCTGAATACATGGAAAAGTTCAGTGTTCAGCGCCTGATTGGAGCGCCACCAGGATATGTTGGATACGAAGAAGGCGGGCAGCTTACAGAGGCTGTTCGTAGGCATCCATATAGCGTCATTTTGCTTGATGAGATTGAAAAAGCGCACCCAGACGTTTTTAACGTGTTGCTGCAGGTTCTAGATGATGGAAGGCTAACTGATGGTCAAGGCAGACAGGTGAGCTTTAAGAATGCCATTATTATTATGACTAGCAATGTTGGAAGCCAGCTTATTCAAGATGCAGAAGAAAAAGGCTTGCCAAAAAAGGAGCTTGAAACCCAGCTCCAGCAGGCTTTGCGTGCTACTTTTAGACCCGAGTTTTTAAACCGCATTGATGATGTTATTGAATTTAGCTCTCTAGATATTAGCGACCTAGAACAAATTGTAAAATTGCAGCTTGAAGATGTTAAAGAACGCCTTGCTAGCAGACGCATTACCTTGGATGTAAGTGCTGCGGCAGCTGAGCGCCTTGCAATGGATGGCTATGACCCAGTATTTGGTGCGCGCCCGCTAAAGCGCTTGGTGCAACACGAAATTGTTGATAGAGTTGCCAATGAGATTGTTGCAGGTAATGTCCATGAAGGCGACACCATCAATATAGATGTAGATGAAAATAGCAACTATCAAGTTAATGTGGTAAGCGCATAGGTTTTTTATCAAAAGCAGCGCAAGTGGGCTATACTTAGCCTACTATGTTGCCACATTTTCATCTTGCAGATATATTAACGGTAGCCCATTATGTGGGCTCTCTTATACTTTTGGTTGCCACGCTAATGTTTGTGCCGCTGGCTGTAGCTTTGCTTTTTGCCGAATACGCTCAAGCGGTCAACTTTGCGGCAAGTTTGGGGCTGGCGCTTATCACAGGCTCGCTTTTGAGATTTTTCCCATCAAGCGGTCTTGATAGGCGCTGTGCCTTGCTTTTTGTTGGGTTTTCTTGGGTGTTCGCCGCCCTAATTTGCGCCATTCCTCTTTATATGTCAGGGGATTTTAGCAGCTATGCCGATGCGCTCTTTGACGCTGTTTCATCTATTACCACCACGGGCACATCTCTAGCTCAAGACCTCGATTCTCTTTCTTATTCGCAGGTTGTTTGGCGAGCTTGCATCACTTTGGCAGGCGCAGAAGGCGTCGTGATTATTGCGATCTTTTTTGGACTTAGCTTTAATAGCACAGATGACGAGCTTGTTGCCCTAAACGCGCGTGGCGTGCGCAATTTTTCTAGGCTCACGCTAAAAAACATCATGAAAGATGTCGTCATAATTTGTAGCGTCGTTTTGATAGGCGGCACTATAATTGCAAGTCTCATTGGGATATATTTGGGGCTTGGAGCAAAAAATTCTTTGGTACAAGGCTTTATACTGTCGGCAAACGCTTTTTCTACCTGCTCGTTTGTTCCTCATACTTCAAACTTGATTTATTATCATTGCCCTTGGCTCAATTTTTTTCTAGCGGCCCTGACGCTTTTGGGCGCTCTTAATTTTGCGCTTTTGAGCGCTTGCATGCGCGCCAAAAAACGCGAGATTTTCAAAGACAGTGAGCTGCGCACTTATGTGGTTTGGATATGTGTGGTCGTTGTTTTTGTGTGCGTATGCCTTGCTAGAGACGGAATTTTTACCACGCTTAGCGGCCTTTTAAACCAAGGCGCATTCATGGCGATATCTGCTTTGAGCACCTGTGGAATGCAGACGGTATACCCTGAGCAATTTGGCGAAATTTTGTCTGACGGTGCTCTTATCATGCTCATGCTAGCTGCGATTATAGGAGGTTGCAGGGCTAGTGCCTGCGGCGGCATCAAAATTTTTAGGATCTCAGAAATCCTGCGCTGGTTTTGGTTTTCTATCATGCGCCAGATTGTCTCAAGAAACGCATATCTTCATATAAATTACGAACACTACGGGACAAAACGCCTCACCTACACTGGCGCAGCAGCGGCTATGACCATAGCAATTCTTTATATCATCTTTGCAGCCCTAGGCTCAATGGCATTCATTGCCGCAGGAAACGACGCCCTGCTTTCCGTTTTCCAGTCCATCGCTTTTCTGTGCAACATGGGCGTTGACGTGGGACTTGTCTATCCAAGCATGTCCTTGCCGCTAAAAATCATCGCCATGCTCCAAATGTGGGCAGGTCGCCTGGAATTTATCGCGCTTTTTGCTGCTTTTGCAGGGCTTATCATCTCGCTTAGACCCGTGAGAAGCATTCGCCTTTTTGGGCATCGCGTTAAAAGTGCTCGTAAAGGTGGCAAAAAGACGAGGAAAAATGGGAGGAGTGCGTGTGAGGGCAGTGCGCGTGGCAGCAGTAAAAGTGAGGGCAGTGCGCGTGAGGGCAGCAAAAGCTGGAAGAGGTCAAGGGGCGCTAAGGTAAATATTATGGCGAACACCCGTGTTGGTTTTGGACACGTCAAAAAATGTGCAGGTAAGCGCGTGTGTAAGGCGGGTGTGGTGTTCGCCATTAGTATTATTCTAGCTACTAATTTTATTGGGATAAGTTCTTTGCAGATGTGCGAAGCGATGGAAGAAGAAAATCTTGATTTTTCAGGTCAGATAACATATAGAGACACCGAGGTTAAAGATCTGCTTTCTGCAAGTTATAGGCTTGATAAGAAAAATATCAGGCTTATTGCTAAGGTGGTGGGGCAGCCGATTTATGCTGATAGTGACCATGTTTGGGTAAACGTCAAGGAGCAAAGGCGCTGCATTGGGATTTATATGAGTAATGAGCTGGCGAGCCAAATTTCTTATTTTACAAACTACAACAATGTGGGAGATACTATAATCCTTGAGGGCGTTTTTATGCGCGCGTGTAATGACCATGCTAATGAGCTGGAAGTTCATGCGAGTGGTTTGACCATAAAAGATGTGGGCGCGCCGATTACATATACAATTCATACTGAATGGGTAATACTTGCATGTGTGTTTCTTGCTTTAGGTGTAGTGCTTGTTATTGTTCGTTCGGCTATTTTTACAGAAAAGCACAGGTTACGTCGGTTGTTTTTGGGGGTTTTTGGCGCTGCTGGCAAAGGGAGTGTCAGCGCTGCGGGAAAAGGGAGTGCCAGTGCTGCGGGCAAAGGGAGTGCAGACGGGGGGCGCGGCAGGAAAAATGGCGATGTGAGCGGTGTAGGCGCAGGTACGGGCGCGATTAAAGACGCAGGCATAGGCAAAAGCGCAGGTGGCATGCGCACGACCAAAGGCGCAGGTACGGGCGCGATTAAAGGCGCAGGTGTAGGCAAAGGTGCAGGTGGCACAACTAAAGGCATGGGCAACGCAGGTGCAGGCAATAAAGAAAACAAAGGAGTTTTTGGAATGCGTTCAAAAGAGAAAGAACAAAAACACCACCCTATAAGGGGTATGCTGGTTTTATTTTGCTGTATTGTGGCATTTATTGTTTTTCTGATGGGGCTAAGCGCCTTGGTTTGGCTGATTGTATAGGCAAAAGCTGCACGTAAAACCAAGTTGCACGCACGGCAAAAGTCGCACGTAAGACGAGGTTGCACGCACGGCAAAAGCTGCACGAGGCAAAAGCAAAAGTAAGACAAAAGCCGCACGTAAACAAAGCCGCGCATGACAAAAGCAAAACAAAAACCGCAGTAAACATGTGCTATAAAAGACAAAGACCACAAAGACAAAGGGTTACAAAGACAAGGGCAAAATTTTGATTCATCGTTTGCATCTAGATGATTGGCGCACCATTGCTCATTATTTGGGTACGCTTATGCTTATGATTTCGGGTTTTATGTTAATCCCGCTGGTCATAGCTATTGTCCTAAACGAGGTAAGCGCAGTTCCTGCCTTTATGCTAGGCATAGGGGCTTGCAGTGTTTTTGCAGCTATTTTCATGCTTTGTCGAACTAGCCCCGCACCTCTTAATTGGCATCAAGCCTTGATTATCACAGGTCTTTGCTGGGTTGTTCTTTCGATTTTTGGCGCTATCCCGCTTTATTTTTCTGACAACTATTCAAGCTATCTAGATGCTTTTTTTGAGACAGTTTCATGCTTTACTACCACGGGTTTAAGCGTTTCTATTGACCAAGACCACATGGCGTTTTCATTCATCATGTGGAGATGCGTGATGAACGTGGCAGGAGGCATTGGCGTTGTCGTCATAGCTTTAGCGCTGGGAATTTTTGGATCTAGCTCCATTGCTGCATCTTTGTATCAGTCGGAAGGGCGTTCAGGTCATGTCATGCCTGAAATTCGTCAGACCTCGCGCTTTATTTTTAACGTTTCTTTGGTGGTAATCATACTTGGAACTCTTACCTGTTCAATTGCTTGTTATTTTTCTGGCATGTCTGTTGACCACGCAATTTTCAACGGATTTTTCTTGACGCTGTCTGATTTTAGTACAGGTGGAATGACGGCGCACAGTTCAGGTATTGTTTATTATCACAGCTGGCCAGTTGAGCTAATTACCATGGTCATTATGGTCGCAAGCTGCATTAATTTTTTGCTCTACGGAGACCTTTGGAAAGGCACCATCAAGCCATTTTTGAAAGACATCGAGGTTAGAACAATCATTATTTGGGTAAGTTTGCTTACCATATTGGTTGTGCTAGCTCTTGGTGCTAGCTCGTATTTTAATACCCTAGGCTCTGTGGTCAGGCGAGGACTTTACGAGGTCATGAGTGCTGCCTTTAACACGGGGTATTCGACACTTTATCCTGGACAGGTTCTTTATGCGTGCGGAACAGGCGTGTTGTTCGTCATTGTCTTAGGAATGTGTATTGGTGGTTGCGCTTCTTCTATTTCTGGCGGTATAAAAGCGCTGCGTGTGGGCATTATTTTTAAGGCAATCGTGCAATACATTCGCCAAGCGATAGCCCCAGATAGGGCCAGGCCGCGCACGTTTTTTAACTATCACGGACGCCAGCTGCTCACGCCGTCGCTCATATCGTCTGCCATGACAATTCTGCTCATGTACGTGGTCACATACGCAATTGGCGCCATTGCGGGCGTTGTTTATGGCTACGACGCGCTGCCCGCGATTTTTGAATCCGTGTCTGCGGCGTCAAATACTGGTCTTTCTGCTGGTATAACAAGTGCTAGCATGCCGTGGGGTCTAAAGGTCATCTACATTATAGAGATGTGGCTTGGCCGTCTGGAGTTCATCGCCTTTTTTGCCATGTTAATTGAGCTGATTGTGAGCGTTTTGCCTCGTAAGGGCTCTACTTTGAGAAAGAAGCGCAAGAAAAGGAGGAAGAAGGCTGGCAGGGTTGCTGAGGTTGCTGGTGGAGTTGTTGTAGCTGATGGCTCTGGCAGCGGTGCTGGTAGTGCGGCTGTTGGTAGTGCAGGCAATGTGTTTGGCGAACACCCTGCTACTAATGCGACTAGCGCTGTGGCGGGCGAACACGCTGGTGCTTGTAGGACTGTTGGTGCAGATTTTGGTGCAGTAGGCAGAGTGAGTAAAAAAGTAGGCGTTGTGACCTTAGCATTTGTGCTGGCTTTTGTCTGTGTTGTTCCTCAGATTGTTGGTGGTGTTGCTCAGAGTGCTTATGCAACAAGTAGCGCTGGAGTTTCTGGTTCTGCAGGGGGCATAAGTGGAGATGCCGAAAGCAATATTGAGACGCTGACAAATAGATATGAGCTGCTAAGCAACCTAGGAAATGCCAATACCGAGGACAGCGATGTTGTGGTTGAGACTAGAAGCGATGTTTTGACCCGCGTAAACAGGGCTCTTGATGGGGCTACAGTGCGCATTCAAGGCGAGGCCGTAGGCGATAAGCTTACAAGTTCAAAAGAAGATGTTTGGATAAATATTTTGGGTTCAACTGGTTCTTGTATTGGCGTTGAGATGAGCAAGGATTTGTCCCAGCTGATTGCAAATATGGGAGATTACAACACTTCAGGCACTGTGGTTCAGATAACAGGCGAATATCATGTGGCATGTCATGAGCACCAAGGAGAGCTTGACATTCACGCGCAAAACATCGAGATTTTAGACGTTGGCGGTCAAATCGCACACAGCTTTGATTTAAGCCAGCTTATATTGTCTGTGATTTTGTGCATTGTTGCTCTCATTTTGTTTGCGCTCTACATCTTCTTGCGCTTTTTTAGAAGCACCCGCAACACCCAAGTCTGACCCCAGTGTTTCCGCAGCTTGCAGTCCCTGAACATTCAGGTCTGACCCCGCTGCTTGCGGGGTGTTCGCCATCTTGAACACTTAGGTCTGACCCCAGTGTTTTTGCAGGTAGAGGTGTGAAAAACAATAGTAAAAAGGTATAAGCGATGATTGATTTTGGACAATTAGGGTATAGCGAGTTTTGGCAAGCTTGCTTTGATGAGCAAGTGTCAAAGCTTCAAGGTGCGGCAAAGGGCAGCCTTGTTTTGGGGCGCATTACTTCTTTGGATAGGAATTTGCCGCAGGTGACAGCTGGTAGTTTTGAGAGGCGCGCTGAGCTAAGTGCTGCCATAAAGAAAAGCGATGACAGTCAGGTAGCAGTGGGGGATTGGGTGGTGCTTGAGCAGACAAAAGAGCACGAACACCCTATTATTGTGTCTGTGCTGGACAGGCGCAGTAAAATTGCTCGCATAAAAAATGTTGGTAGAAAAAACCAGATTCAAAATCAGGTGTTGGCAGCAAATGTGGATTGCGTTTTTGTTTGCCAATCGCTAAGTGGCGCTGGAATTGACTTGAAATTACTTGTGCGCCAGATGGTCGCAGTTAGAGGGCAAAACATTGATTGCGCCTTCATCTTTACTAAGGCAGATACTGTAACAAGTGCGTTTATTGAAAAAGAATGCAAAAAGGTTAAAGAAGTCATGCCTAAAGAAGAGATTATCACTTCTTCTAAAGATGATAGGCAAGCAGCTATTTTGGCAATAAAAAAGCTGTGTGCCTTTGGAAAAACCTCCTTTTTGCTTGGAGAAAGCGGAACAGGAAAATCTAGCCTTATCAATGCTTTAGTTGGTCAAGATACCCAAAAGGTTGCTCAGGTGCGTAAAAGTGATGATAAGGGACGCCATACTACCGTTGCCCGCAAAATGTTGGCAATTCCTGAGGCTGGAGTCATTATTGATGCGCCTGGAATCAAGACACTTCAAATTTCCGACACAAAATCTACATTATTGCGGGCCTTTCCTGATATCGCTGCTCAAGCCCGCAATTGTCGCTTTGCAGATTGTACCCACAATCATGAGCCAGGGTGCGCTGTGGAAAACTCTATTGAGCCTGCGCGTCTAGAAGTTTATCAACGATTAGTCAACGAGCTTTAATTTGCTCTAATTTTTAATACCTCTAAGCTGCCCATTATAGATTTTAGATAGAATTCAGATAGAAAATGTTTAGAGTTTAGATAGAAAAATTTTAGTGTTTAGATAGGAAAAGTTTTAGAAAAATTATAGACTTTGCTTAAGGTTTACTCGGAAAAAATATAGATTCACTTGTCATCATTTAATGCACGAAAGGCCACGACTAAGGAGACGGGTGAATCCCCATGAAACTTCACGCAGTGAACCAGAACAAAAAAAGCACAGCAACCATCTTGTCTGTAAAGACGTTTTTACGCATCGGCGTCTACATTGTCACAAGCGTTGCGCTATTAAGTGTCCTCTTTCCGGTTTCGCACTCCTCTCTCATTCCAACAACTCTTTTGTTGGAAAAAGCCCAAGCCTCTGGAGCTTGGCCAACGCCGTCTCCAAGCCTTTCTGTGAGTTTGGGGTTTAAGCAAACATATGAATTTGACAACAAAGTCTATACCCATTGCGGCATAGATATCGCTTCAGATGCTGGCTCGCAGGTCTGCTCACCTGTAAATGGTACTATCAGTTTTATTGGCAATGTTCCAGCAAGCGACTCGGCTGCTACATTTTCAACTGCAGAAAAAACCATGCGAGCTATCTCTGTTGCATTATCTGATGGACGCAATGTTACCTTAATGCCTATAGAAAACGAAGTTGTTTCTAAAGGTCAAACAGTAAGTGAAGGTCAGGCTCTT
>CAVEKR010000046.1:0-8254 GCA_963616365.1 Bacteroidaceae bacterium | reverse complement strand
TAGAATACAGACAGACGATTTATCTATTCTTGATTTGTCTGCAACTACAACATCAGATTTGCAATGGCTTGCTATTTTGTTGCAAAATCGCAATTTTGAAACATCTTCTGCATTAGCAAATGATGCTAAAAGCTATTTGCTTGAATACTTTTTGCCTGATTATTATTCTTTTGACATCATAATTGGATATCGTGCTGATGACAGCTACTTTGCTTTTGCTCAAGATTTTATCAACGGTACTATTTCATTGCGGCAGCTTGGTAATGCTATGCGTTTGGGTAAGCTTGGATTGCAATTTGTTTTAAAAAGCAAAAAAGCTTTTGAAAAACTGGAATTTAAAGAAAGTCATTTTGCCAGTTCAAGCACTTGGTTTGAACATAAAGAAAAGCGCGACCAGCAAGCACGCGATGCATATCTTAATGCTGAGCGCTATAAACGGCAAAAAGGCGATCTTTATATTACGCAAATACTAGATGAGGAGATGAAGCCTGATGATGCACGCTTACGATAAAAATTATATTTCATGTGCTCAAAAAGTTTTAGGACGCTCTTTTGATTATGCAGTCTATGACCTTGGACTTGACCTTGAATTTTATTATGGGCTATTTTTGTGTTCGTCATTCTCTAAACGCTTTGAAAGAGGGGATTTTCAAGTTTTAGCAGGAATGTCTGGCATTGAATTGACTCAAAAAACACTGCGCAGTGTATACAAAAGCCCTTCTAGATATGATAAAGATTTTCCTGCGGCAAATAGTAATCCTAACTATAGCCAGCAATATTGGGCAGGTTGGGCGCTTGCTTATTATCAATGGAGCCTCGGGTTTACTTTTAGAAAAATCGATTCATTTGTGAGCATCAATGAAATTTGCGATATGTATTATCCTTATCACGAAATGGATCTTTCGCATTTTGTAGAAAATCTCAATGAGTTATATAACGAGCGCATGCCAGAAATTGAGCTCAAACGTCGCCGCCTTGCCTTGGGGCTTTCTCAGCGGCAACTAGCTCAAAATTCTGGAGTACCGCTGCGCAGTATCCAACAATATGAACAGCGCCAAAAAGACATCAATAAGGCAAGTTTTTCAACAGTTGTGGCTTTGGCTCGAGCACTTTCCTATGAAAATCCTTTAGAGCTATACGAGCGCATCAACACACTAGAACGTTAGCATGCTAGAACCCCAACACGCTGGAGCGTCAACATACTAGACAAGGAGACATGCTAGAGCGTCAACATACTAGACAAGAAGACATGGTGCGAGTTGAATTTTTTGGTAGGCAAAGCCCAAAAGTTTAACTCACGCGATTTAAAAATTACTCAAATATAAACCTCATTTGATGCCACTCAACGTTTCCATGCGTGGATTTGTCAGTTATGCCTTCGTCTTTAAATCCAAATTTTGCGTAGTAATGAACTAGCTTTTCTTTGCAAGTTAAAACCAAGCCACGCCGTCCCTGCGCTTTTGCATCATCAATGGCACGCTCTATCAATTGACCTGCGCGCCCCTGCTTGCGATATGCAGGAATAGTATTAACTCCAAATATCATCTGCCATGCTCCATTTTCATTGTGCATGTTTGCTTTTTCGTACATTTCATCTGTAAGGTCTGGCTTATCGGTCACAAAGCCATCCACAAAAGCAATCAACTTATTGTCATCAAACATAAGCCAGAAATGGTTGCCGTAATACTTTACTCTTTCGACAAAATCTGCTTCACTTGCGGCCTCCTCGGCTGGAAAGCACTGCGCTTCAACATCTGCAATCGCTTGCACATCATCATCTGTTGCATATCTGATTTTCATAACTTTAACCAATCATCCTATTCTGTATAAGTATCTTCAAATGCCGCTTAATACTGTTCTGAATTGTGTCTCCAGTGGTGACACTTTTTCGTTACCCCCATAGAGCTGCATAAATTTGCTCCGTTCTATATAAATTGCGGCGATTAAAGCCATTTATTTTAAGGTAGTTTGTATTCTTGTGCGTTCATATTCTTGCCTTCTAACTAACCTGTATATGCAACCGTTACAGTGTTCTTAAAATTCCATCTTCGAGTGCTGCCTCAATCCAACACTTCTTTGCATCTTCAGCGTTGGCATAGGCTTGCTCGATTGTATCTCCGCATGTTATGCATCCAGGGAGGTCTGGATACGAGACAACAAACCCGCCTTCTTCTATGTCGGGCTCAACTTCCATTTTGTATGGTGTATGCATATATTCTTTGATAGTTTTCATGAGATTTTAAAAAGGTCGTCATGCGAGCCAGTTCTTTGAAAAACTGCTACATCATCTTTAACGCACCAAATAAGTAACCAGTCGCCAAAATTTGCAACGTGGCACTCAAGACTCCCTTTCCACGTTCCCTTTAGTGAATGCATATTATGCCTGCTACGCAGCGTTTTTTTGGAAGCTTTGTCATTTTGCAAAATAAGCAAAATGACTTCCTTAAGTAAATCTGTGTCAGCATATTTTTTCTTGAGTTTTTTGACATCCCTTATAAAGGCTGGGGATAATTTTTGCTTTAACATACCTAAATCCCCAAATAATCAAACATATCTTGTGGATTTTCAAAGTTCTTAAATTCTCTTTTTCCATCAAACATTTCTTGCGTTTCTTTAATTGCTTGAAGAGACTCCTCGTTTGGTTCTTCAGAAAACGTTAGAGGAATTGAGCGCGTGCGCGCAAGATATGTCCAAAACGCACGCGTAACGCTGGTAAGATCAAAGCCGTAGTATTTTGCAACTTCTGCTGCTTCAGCTTTAATTTGCGAATCGCATCTTATTGTCATTGTTGCTGTTGCCATAATTTTTTCCTTTTTTTAATCTGAGCGGCTTGCATATGTTTTGCATATATGTGCTTGACTTGTCCAATATGCGCTTGTCTTGTCCAACTGGACAAATGCATAAATGACTGCTAACAGACACCTATTATAACACATTTTCTCAATGACGAACACTACAGTGGTTGCACACACGAACAGTGGGTGCAAGCTGAGTTTTTTTGGTAGACAAAGCCTAAAAGACTTAACTCGTATCATTTCTATTTACCAAAATGCGTCCAAGGACACAAATAAGTAAATAGATTATAGCACTTTTTGTGCGAGTTAAGCTTTTCGCAGGAAAAATGCCACTCTAGTGTGGGACGTGAGGCATGGGGGCGCGCCGTTATCGTGTGGCGCATGAATCGTATGGAGCATGAGCCGCGTGGGGCACACCGTTATCGTATGGCGCGGTTGACCATTGGCAATGCGACCAGCCATTTGTGGCACGCAAACCATGAGGGGGCACGCCGTTATTTACAGCTATTTGTGATACGGCTGACCGTTGATAATCTTAAAGGCACGATAGAGCTGCTCGAACAAGACGACGCGAGCAAGATTATGAGGCAAAGTAATGTCGCCAAAACTCAAAGTCTCGTCCACATATTCGTAAACGCTTTTATCTATGCCGCAGCTTGCTCCAATAACAAACACAAAATGGCTAATTCCGCTGGTCATAAGCGCATCCATATGCTTGGCAAAACCCTCACTCGAACGCTTTTTGCCCTCAATAGCAAGCGCAATGCAGCAAACATTTTCTGACCTCGTCTTAGAAACTCCGCATTTTTCAAGCTGCTTTATGATATCTTGCCCCTCTTTTTGCAGCGCCTTTTGCTGCCCTCCGCTCACGTCAGGGTCGCGGTCGGCAACTTCGCGCACCTCAAGCTTGCAAAACGCACCAAGCCGCTTGCCATACTCCGCAATCGCGTCTTTCCAAAATCGCTCTTTAAGCTTTCCAACAGCAATTATACTAATGTGAACAGAAGCCATAACTCTTCCTTCTTTTTTGACGTGCCCCCTATGGGCTTGCATCGTTTTTATGACGAACGCCCTGCTAGTCCTCACTGCTTTTATGGCGAACGCTCTATGGGCTTGCATCGTTTTTTTGGCGAACACCACACAGACTTGCATCGTTTTTATGACGAACGCCACGCGGGTGTTCGCCATACTATAAATGCATATTTTTATAAGTGAGCACGTGCTCTTTTTGGCGAACACCACGCTAGCTAGCAGGGCAAATGTCTGCCAAGGGGCACTCAAAGCAGCGCGGAGACTTTGCGCTGCAAAACTGCCTTCCAAATAAAATCCATTGGCTGTTGACATCTGCCCACAGCTCGTGAGGCAACAGCTCAAGCAGGCGCTTTTCTGTCTCGTTTGCGTTTTGCACAGAAGCTGGCACGAGTGCCAGCCTGTGCGCAATGCGGTTGAC
This sequence comes from Bacteroidaceae bacterium, assembly GCA_963616365.1. Taxonomy (GTDB): domain Bacteria; phylum Actinomycetota; class Coriobacteriia; order Coriobacteriales; family QAMH01; genus CAVAWX01. The sequence continues at coordinate 4,009 of CAVEKR010000046.1, read as the reverse complement.
GTGCGTGTCCACGGCAATGCCTTCTACCTTGCCAAAGCACAAATTGAGCACGATATTAGCAGTTTTTCTTCCCACGCCTGGGAGCTTTTGCAGCTCTTGCATTGTCTGCGGAACTTGCCCGCCAAAATCTGAAACAATCATTTGAGAAGCCTCGATTGCATGCTGCGCTTTTTGGCGAAAAAACCCGATTGTTCGGATTGTATCTTGCACCTCTGCCAAGTTTGCAGCCGCTAACTTTTCGGCGCATGGCCAGCGCTCAAACAGGACTTTTGTGACTTTATTTACTGCCGCATCTGTGGTTTGGGCAGACAAAGAAACAGCAATCACACATTCAAATGGATTTTTAAAGTTGAGCGAGGCTTGCGCGTTTGGATAAAACTCTGCAATTTGCTTGCAAACCTTGATAGCGCGCTCTTGTTTGGATTTTTTGCTTTCTCTTGGCATGGGTCTTTAACTTTAAACTCTAGTGCTGGTCAGAATAAATGCTGGTCAAGATGGATGCTAATCCAAATGGGTGATATTGAGATTCAAGTTGCCCTCAAGGCGCAACTTATCAACCTTTTCTTTGATGTTTTGCAGGTCGTTATCTTTTTGCCAAAGCTTGACCTGAACATCGCGCTCATCTCCAGAAGCAGGCAAAATGTGATCTGGAACCTCAAGCTCATTTAGCTGGCGAGCGCCAGCATAAACAAAATAATCCGTCGATGCCGCAAAGCTAAAAAGCCAAGCTCTACCCTTTTGTAAAGGCGTTTTGTAAAAACCAATCTCTTTAAAAAGCTTGCAATAAGGTTTGATGGTATCCCACTTCATGCGAACAACGCCGCCAAAATTCAAACCCTGATGGAGCAAACTGTCTTGATTGTCCACATAATAATAAAGCCCCTCTTTAAGCATGGCGACCTCGCGAACAAAGCACAGATACTCAAGAATAAAAATGTGGTCCTCACCAAAATTGACCGAAGTATCCAAACGCAGATTGTGCTCTTGGAGCAGCGAGCGCCTAAAGAGCTTGTTCCAAAGGGACGCATAATATAAATTAGCAGGTCGCTGCCTCATCAAAAAAGCAAATTGCTCACGCGACATCTGACCTTGCGCAGGGCTTTCTTTAAGCGCCGCATTCATTCCATGAACGCGATAAAAACTAGAAATCACGAGGTCGCAGCGCCCAGCTGCGGTTTCAGATGCGCCCCTAGGTGTGGTCCTGAGCGTGCCCTCAGATGCGGCTTCAGATGCGCCCCTAGATGTGGTCTCAGGCGCACCCCCCAATGAGCCCTCCAATGCAGCCTCAGGCGTGCCCGCAGATGCGATTTCAGACGCGACCCCAGGTGCGTTCTCATATGTAGCTTTCACCAAGCGCTCAATGCAATCGCGAGCCATCCAATCATCGGCATCGGCAAAATAAATCCACTCACCGCTCGCGTATTCGATACCCACATTCCTAGAGCTAGAAACGCCAGTATTTTGCTTGGTGATAATATGAATACGGCTATCTTGAGCAGCGTAATATTGCAAAATCGCAAGCCCGTGGTCGGTGCTACCGTCATCAATCATGATAATTTCAAGATTATAATAGCTCTGGTTCATCAGCCCCAGCATGGTGCGGTCCAAATACGGCGCGTCATTGTAAACCGAAACCACAACGCTCACCAGCGGATTTTCTGTATTTTCTAATGTCATTTCTTCCACACAAGTATCTTTTCTTTATCTATTTTTTGTTAGCATGGCGAACACCACACTAAGTTTGTTGCCTTGCCGTTTTTACCCACATAAGACCTTAAATCCACATTGGTACAAAGGGGGCAGACCTTAAAGTCATATTTAACTTTCTTGTACACATTAAGTTTTATACCTGCAATAAAGTGTTTTACTTATTGTAGCTAATGTTTCTGGCGCAACTTAGAAAAAAAAGTTTTTAGCAAGTTGCTACTTTGTTCTGCCAAAACCCCGCTTTCAACCTCAAAGCGATGGTTTAAGCGAGCATCCTCATGCACGCTATATAAACTGCCCAAAGCACCAGCTTTAGGATCTTTTGCCCCATAAATACAACGCTTTATTCGCGCTTGATACATAAGACCTGCACACATCAGACATGGCTCAAGTGTTACATAAACGCTACAATCAGAAAGTCGCCAGCGACCCAACTTTTTTGATGCAAGCTCTAGCGCCAAAAACTCTGCATGAGAAGCTGGGTCTGCATCAAGTTCTCTCCTATTATAAGCTGCTGAAATAACTTGACCGTCTGCAACCACAACAGCTCCAATTGGGACTTCTTCTAACTTAAAAGCCTCATTTGCCTGCTCAAGTGCCAAGCGCATAAAATGCTCGTCTGCTTTGGCGGCTTCGCTTGTTTTGGTGTCTCCGTTTGGCGCGTGGTGTTCGCCCTGCTCAATGGTCTCAAGCGCAGCGTGGTGTTCGCCATTATTCTCTGCCGCGCCATCAAGCCCGCACCCAATCCCACCAGGGCGTTCGCCAAAATTATTCATCGCGTTGCCCTCCCCCACAGGCGCTTGTATTCTATGACAAGCAGCACAAACAGCACGCACATGGTGGCAAGATAGGTCAAAACCGCGCCCGTCAGACCGAATATTAAGATGAGCAAAATGCTTGCAATTATAGCGATAATAAGCGCTATAAAATAGGCTCTAATTATAGCCATTTGGTTTCTAGTAATGGTCATGAGCTGGTATAAAAAGTCGATGCCGCCCGTAATGCCGCCTGCCACAATCATGATTAGGCAAAGCGCGCGCATGGATTCAAAATCTATCCCGTAAAGCAGTCCAAAAAGCGGAATGCCGAGCGTGGCAAAAAAGACAATCGCCACGGCCGTAACACCTGCAATTGCGCAGGCTATGCGTGCCACCAGCTTGCCAAAATTTTGTCGCAAGCCCGCATCTGCCCAGACGTCTGCCAAGCGCAAAATAAGCGGCTTGTATATAAAACTGCTGAGCAGCAAGACAAACTGCGCGGGAAAATACAGGGTATTAAAATAGAGCTGATTGGTATAGTCTAGCAGGGCATCTATGGCAAAATTTGGAATGCTGTCGACCATGGTATACAAAAACATCACCAAAAAAAGCGGCCAGCATTGCTTAAAAATTGCCATCAGACTGCCAAAGCGCAAAACGTAGGATCGCTTTGTCTCAAAAAGGGTGATGGGCAGCGTAAAAAGCAAAAACACGGCGGCAGCGGCAATGGCAAAAACCATGGACGCAAGACCAACATTTCCAAAAATCAGCAAGAAAATGCTAAATGCGATAAAAGAAATTGCGGAGCGCAACGTTTGAGAAATCCCAGCTAGATACAGCTTGTCTTTTTGCTGGAGACGCCCCTCGTACACGTCGCTTAGGCAGTCAAAGCACCTAAAAAGCAAAATTCCTAGGCTGATAAAATACATGTCGCCAGTGTAGCCGCGCAGCCCAAAATAAAACAGCCCCACAAGCAACATGGTTATGCAGGTAATCCAGCGCGCCACTTGGTATTCAAAAAAACTGTGGCGCTCCGTTATGTCCGAGGCCTGATATGTGCGAACGCCAAAATTAGCGACAATCATCAAAACCTGCGAGGTCACAAAAGCAAGCGAAAACATACCCGCAAGTTCTGTTCCACAGCGCTGCGTCACAAAAATCGTGAACAGCGGAAACATCATGCCCCAAATGGCCAGACCTGCGCTGTTCCAAATGTAGTCCTTTTTTGTCTCGCCCGCGCCCGCGTGCTCTTCTTGCTCGCTCCATGTGCCCTGCTTAGTGGCGCTAAACAGGCGGTCAAACCACGCGTTTACCACGCGGTCCCACCAAGAGGGCTGCCGCCGCGGCGTCGGTCTATTTTGCGGTGTTAAAAGCATGTTCTAAGTATAAACTAAAACATGTAGAGCACATGGAGCGCCGCTCACTCATTTATTTAAGAAGCTATTTGCAAGCATCCTCAATAGCTTTTTCTACTACCGCAGAAACTGCAGCTTCACCACCAAAGATGTAGCATTTGCCTAGGTTGTCTTTTTGAGCCGTGATAA
>CAVEKR010000045.1:5414-8344 GCA_963616365.1 Bacteroidaceae bacterium | reverse complement strand
GTCTAGTGGTGTTGAATCTGCCATTCGCGCGCTAGGTTGCAGTGTAGAACGCATTGCAGGAGGAACTGCCATTACAACAGCTATGGCAGTTTATAACTACGGTTTGACACATGGTGGCTGGGGCTCAGATGCAATTATAGCAACTTCTGATTCTTATCAAGATGCCTTATCAATTGCTCCATATGCCTATGCCAAGCATGCGCCAATTTTCCTCACAGACCGTGGTACTAGAGATGTCAGAGCAGGTATAGTAAATTACATAGAACAAGGTGGCTTTACCCGTACCTTAATAATTGGTGGGACTTCTGCGGTGTCTTCTGAAGTAGATTATAAGTTTGAAGGTGCTGAACGCCTTGCAGGTGGAACTGCCTATTCGACCTCTACTGTTGTTGCAAACTTTTGCCTTGAAAATGGCATGAGTGCAATGCATATGGGCGTTGCCTGTGGAACAACTTATCAAGATGCACTTGTTGGAGCGTCCTTTTTGGGCAAGATGGGCTGCATAATCGTTTTAATGGATGATACAAACACCAAAAACGCAGATAACGTCATTGCCAAGCAAAAAGATAACTTAAGCGAGTCATATATTTTTGGTGGCACAGCCGCTGTGTCTTCTGATGTGCTTGTAAAGATTTTTGCTGTTTCCTAGGTTGATTGAGGGCGCTTGGTTGAGGCTGTTATTTGGGGTAATTGATTCAAGCAGCCCTCAACCGCCCTGCAACCAGCCCTCAATCACCCTGCAACCAGCCCTCAACCGCCCTGCAACCAGCCCTCAATCACTCTTTAACCAGTTTTAGCCAGCTCAATTTTTGCTGTTTCTTGATTTTTGATAAATTTCTTGTGCATAGCCTTCTTTTTTGCTATCATGTTGTGTTGCTGTGCGACTTATCAAGTCAAGTACACGACTGGTGTGCGTATATAAGCGCACGCAACATGTGCGACCCGTCAATCGCACTAGGTCTCAAATAAGCGCTTGCAAAAGTGCGGGCGAAAAGTTGCTGATAAGCGGATTTGCAAAACGCAAAGACGCAGGCAAAAGCCGCCAGCAAACAAGGATGCAAGCGAAAAAACCGCTCGCTAGCAAAGGCACAAGAAGCAAAAAATGCAGGCGAGAAACTTTAATGGAACTTGATGGAACATTTTAAGGAGTAGTTTTGGTAGTTATTAGGTTAACGCGTCGTGGTTCACATAAGGCACCATTTTATCGTATTGTGGTTGCTGACCAGCGCAAAAAACGTGATGGGCGCATTATCGAGCAAGTTGGCACTTATGATCCAGCTGGAGATCCTTCCATTGTGGAGATCAACTTAGAAAAGATTGATGAATGGATCAAAAACGGTGCACAGCCTTCTGAGCGTGTTGCAAAAATCATCGCTCAAGCAAAAGGCGAGGACTTGCCAGAAAAATTGCAAAAACGCGCTGCTTTGAAAGCCGAGCAGAAAAAAGAAGCCGAGAAAAAGGCTGCTGAAGAGGCTAAAGCTAAAGCAGCTGAAGAAAAGGCAGCCGCTGAGGCAGCCGCCGCTGAAGCAGCAGAAGCAGAAGAAGAATCTGCAGAGTAGTGGGTTAAATCTATGCTTGTTAAAACAAAAGAGCAGGTTGGCGAGTTTGTAGAAATGCTCGTCAAAGAGATTGCAGAAAACCCAGATGCTGTTCAGGTGCGCGTTTTGGACCCGCAGGATAAGGACTTGTGCGTGGAGGTAAAAGCCGACTCACAAGATTACGGGCAGATTATTGGTAAGAGCGGTCGAACCATCAAGGCAATTCGCACGCTGACGCGAGCCGTTGCAAGTGATATGGATTACCGCGTTGAAATAGAGCTGCTTTCTGAAGACGAGTAGCGCTTTATGCACCTGCAAAGTCCCTATTCAAACATAGCTTTTATTGAAAAAGCAATCGGGCTAAACGGAGATGTCGTCATGTCTTTATCTGACGACATCTCTTTTTTTACCCCCGCGCTGATAAGCGCCCTTGCGGCCTGCAAGCTGCACGTTGTTCCTCCGCCCGACCCAAACGAGGCGCCGCGAACCTTGCACGTTTCAAGTATAGAAGGCATTGATATCCAAAAATTTTTTAATGGCGAACACCCCAGTAGCGCTGTGGGTTTTAATGATGGCGAACGCCACGCTGGCGCGGGCTTTAATGATGGCGAACGCCCTGTTAGTGACGGCGCTAATGATGGCGAACGCCCTGTTAGTGACGGCGCTAATGATGGCGAACGCCCGTCTAGTTGCGGGCAAGCTGATGGCGTGCCCCCCACCAGCGGTGGGCAAATTATTGATGAAGACCAATTTGACTATGACCAAAAAGCATTTCGCGTCCATTTTAAGGAGCTAAACTCTCTTAAAGAGGCAAGGTTGTTATGCGGGCATTTTTTGTTTATGAGCAACGATAACCTGTCTTTTGTTCAAGGCATAGAGCTGCAGGAGCAAGGTATGGGCTTTCAAAACCAAGGCGCAGAACTGCAGGAACAAGGCGCAGGATTACAAGCCAAAGAAAAAGGGGCGCAAAACCAAGGTAATCACCTGCAAAAACAAAACACGACCTCTCAAGTTGAAAACGCAGACATGCGAGCGCAAAGCAAGTGGCTGCTCAACCACACTATAAAAGTAATCGATGAGCGCTACGGAGACTTAGGGATTTTGCAAGATATCATAAAAACACCAGCTAACGATGTGTGGGTTTTGAATGGCGACTTTGGAGAAGTGCTCATTCCTGTAATAGATGATTGTGCTGATAGTTTTATTCCAGATGACAATTACGTTGTTCACACACATATAATTGACGGTTTAATAGATAGCAAAGATGATTAGAGCAGCTTATCAAGCGTGAACCGCTAAAAGTAAGTTACTAAGAGCAAGCAACCAAGAGCAGGTAATTAAGGGCAAAAGATGATTATAGAAACGCTTTCAGTTTTTCCAGAGATGTTTGAA
>CAVEKR010000045.1:0-4637 GCA_963616365.1 Bacteroidaceae bacterium | reverse complement strand
ATGAAACACAAAATACTAACTCTGCTGGTGCTAGCTCTGATGAGGCTAAGCAGCAGCTTAACGCTCAACAAGCTAATCAAGAACAACAAGGTCAGCGCCCATTTGATTTGCCACCGCTGGATTTATCAGATCCAATAGTGCAGCAAATATTAAATAGCCCTGTACAAAGTGCAGCTGCGTCAAGCGATGCTACGCAAAGTGTAGCTGCGTCAAGCGGGGCGGATGACCCCGCGCAAAATACAGCTGTTCAAAGTGCTGCTGGCACGGGTGGCGCTGTGCAAAATCCTGCTTCAGGCGCAAGTCCTGCTGCAGGTACAAATCCTAGCGCAGGCGCAAGTCCTGCTACAGGTGCAAATTCCAGCGCAGATACAGCGAATTCCCAAAACACAGATACAACGAGCGCTCAAAACTCAAGTCCTCAAACTCAAGAGCAACTAGCTCAACATCTCTACGAGCTTGAGCTGCAGCAAAGCCAGACGGGTGTTCGCCAAGAAAAAGGTGGTTCAATGCAAAATCAATATGGTGTTCAGCAAGCTAGTGCTGCTGCACAAAATGCTGCAATAACGCAAACAGCCGCTGCTGCTCAACAGGCTACCAACCAGACAGCTGCTCAAGCGCCCTACGGGCAACCAAACAATCAGGCGGCTGCTCAAATGCCCTACGGGCAGCAAGCAGGTCAAGCAGCAAACCAGGCGTCCTACAATCAGCAAGCAAACCAGGTGCCTTATAACCAGCAAACAAATCAAGCACCCTACGGGCAACAGGCAGACCCTACAAATCAAGTGCCTTACCAGCAGCTTTCTAAAAAAGAGATGAAAAAGCTTAAGAAGCAGGCCAAGAAGGCAAAGCGCAAGCATTCTGCGCTGGTCGGTTTTATCGAGTTTGTCATCATCATTGCTGTTGCCATTGGGCTTGCTTATTTTTTGACAAATTACGTGGTCAAACCATACGAGATTCCTTCTGAGTCTATGGAAGAGACCATCATGGTAAATGACAGGGTGCTCTCCGAGAGCGTTTCTTATGCCTTTGGCGGAACGCCGCAGTATGGAGACATCGTTACCTTTATCGACGTGGAAAATCCAAACCGGACCCTTATTAAGCGCGTGATTGCAACAGCAGGTCAGGTAGTGGATGTGCGCGATGGCTATGTTTATGTGGACGGCAAAAAGCTTGACGAGCCCTACACGCAGGGCAAAAAGTCCCTGAAGCTTTCGGGCAGCAAAGAGATTGCGTATCCGTACACAGTCCCTGATGATTGCATATGGGTCATGGGCGACAATCGCACAAATTCGTCGGACAGCCGCGCGTTTGGAGCGGTGCCGCTTTCTAACATAACTGGTAAAGCGTTTGTTCGCTATTGGCCGCTCGAGCGGATTTCGCTGTTTTGATGGGCGGTTTTAATGGTGAACGCCCCAGTGGTAGGCGCGTTTAATTAGGGCGTGTCCCACAGTGGCAGGCGCGCTTTTTAAGGGCGTGCTCCCACGCTAGCTTGATGACGTCTTTAATGGGGGAGCACCATAGGTGATGGCGAACACTACGTGACACCACGACACCACACTATATTTGAGTTTTATCGAGGAGAAAAAGAGATGCTTACTTTTCAAGACATCATTTTGAAACTGCAGCGATATTGGGCTGACCTTGGTTGCGTCATTTTGCAACCATACGATGTAGAGGTTGGTGCAGGGACTTTCCACACTGCAACAACGCTTAGGTCCCTAGGCCCTGACACTTGGAAGACTGCCTATGTGCAGCCTTGCAGACGCCCAGCTGACGGGCGTTATGGTTCAAACCCCAACCGCTTGCAGCATTATTATCAATTTCAGGTTTTGATAAAGCCAAGCCCAGATGACATTCAGGATTTGTATTTAGGCAGCTTAAGGGCTATTGGCATTGAGGTTGAAAAGCACGACATCCGTTTTGTAGAAGACGACTGGGAAAGTCCAACGCTTGGTGCATGGGGCCTAGGCTGGGAGGTCTGGCTCAACGGCATGGAGGTTACCCAATTTACATATTTTCAGCAGGTAGGAGGCATTGAGTGCGACCCTGTTCCTGCAGAGGTAACCTATGGGCTTGAGCGTCTTGCAATGTATATACAAGGTGTAGACAACGTTTATGACCTAGTGTGGAGTCAGAGCGCGGATGGCACGACATTCACATATGGCGATGTTTTCTACGAAAACGAGCGCGAACAATCCGCTTACAACTTTGAGTTTGCAAACACAGACCTATTGTTCAAGCGCTTTGAAGATAACGAGAAGGAATGCCACGACCTGCTAGAAAAGGGCTTGCCGCTTCCTGCTTATGAGTGCGTCATGCGCTGCAGCCACGCATTTAACCTGCTAGATGCCCGCGGCGCAATCTCTGCAACCGAGCGCGCCCACTACATCTTGCGCGTGCGCGGCGTGGCAAAGGCGTGCTGCGAGAGCTATTTAGAAGTGGTGGTTAAGCAGGGTGGAGCTCATATTGCATCTCAAGATGGCGAGGATAATAATGGTGTTGGCGGTAATAATGGCGAACACCCCACTAGTAGCAAAAGCGCCCCACAAACAGACGCCAACAAGAAAGGGGGCAAGTAGTGAAAACGCAAACACTAGTCTTTGAAATTGGCGTTGAAGAAATTCCTGCAATGCCTCTTTATTCAGCAACTGAAAAATTAAGCTCTCAAGCAGCCCAAGCGCTAGATACCGCTAGGATTTCTCACGGGGAAGTCATGACTTGCTCTACTCCCAGAAGGATTATCTTAAAAATAGATAATGTAGCAGAAATGAGCGAAGAGCTTTCTATAAAAGCAAAAGGTCCTGCCGTAAAGATTGCCTTTGATAATGACGGCAACCCCACAAAAGCAGCTATTGGTTTTGCAAAAGGCAAGGGGCTAGATGTAGATGCTTTGGTGCGCGAGGTAGACAAGGACGGAAACGAATACGTTTATGCAAACATAAACGAGCCTGCTCAAAGCACTAAAGAGCTTTTGCCAAACATTTTATGTGAACTTATTTCTGGCATGTCGTGGCCGCGCTCCCAGCGTTGGGGCAGCTTGCATACTACGTTTTCTCGTCCAATACGCTGGCTTTTAGCTCTGCTTGGCTCTGACGTCATAAATCTTGAATACGCAGGACTAAAATCTGATAGAAAAACATATGGTCATCGCTTTATGGCGCATCGCAGTTTTGAAATTGCTAGCGCAGATGACTTTTTTGGCACTTTTGATGAGATGAAGGTCATACCTTGCGCCAAAAAGCGCGAACAGGTTGTTCGCCAGCAAATTGAGCAGCTAGAAAAAGAAACTGGCTTTCATGCTGACACTCCAAAATCAACGTTTGCAGAGGTAATCAACTTGGTGGAATGGCCAACTGCCCTGCTTTGTCATTTTGACGAGGAGTTTTTGCAAGTCCCGCCAGAGATTATTACAGATGCAATGCTTGAGCACCAGCGATATTTTCCGATGTATGACAAAAACGACAAGCTCACCAATGCTTTTATCGTTATTTCAAATGGAGACCCTGCTTATAATGAGCAAATTGCCAAGGGCAACGAGCGCGTTGTTCGCGCGCGCTTGGCGGACGCCAAGTTTTTTGTTGATGAGGATGAGCGCCAGCCGCTTTCTGCCTATGTTGACAAGCTGGAAAACGTGGTCTTTCAAGAAAAGCTCGGCAGCGTCAAAGAAAAGCAAGAGCGCATAGAAAAAATTGTCGAGGCAGCATGTGAGCTGGGCAAACTTGACGCGGCAGATAAAAAGCATGCAATGCGCGCTGCTCACCTTTGCAAGGCTGACCTTGTGTGTCAGGCCGTTGTTGAATTTAGCAGCTTGCAAGGCATTATGGGTGGTCATTATGCTCTTGCCAGTGGCGAGGACGCGGCTGTGGCTTGTGCCATCACCGACCATTATCGTCCGCGTTTTGCAGGCGATGAGCTGCCAAGAAATACGGCAGGAAAGTTCGTTGCCATGGCAGACAAGCTCGATAGCATAGCGGGCATTTTTGCAATTGATCAGGCTCCAACAGGCTCTTCTGACCCATTTGCCCTGCGTAGAAGCTGTATCGGCATCATCAATATTTTGCTTGGGGCAGGCGGCACTGATAATAATGGCGAACACCACACTAGCAATAACTCAAACGAGGCAGCACTCGATATTTCTTTGGAAAGACTAATTGATGTAGCTTTGGACAACTACGTCGGAAAAATTGACTTTGACAAGCAACAATGCGCAAAGCAGGTTCAAGACTTTTTTGCAAAGCGCCTAGAGGTTATTGCAAAAGAAAAAGGCTTTGCTCCAGATTGCATTCAAGCTGTTATGGCAATTGGTCTTTTTGAGCCAAAAGAAACACTTGCTCGCATTTGCGCACTTTGCGATGCTCGCAAAAATGACCCCGAGACCTTTGAGAATTTGGCCACAGCTTATAGTCGTGCAGCAAACTTGCGCGATGCAAAGCTGGGTGACAACCCAGATACATCTTTGATGCAAAAATCAGAAAAAACGCTGCTTAAGGCAATAGATGAGGCTCAGGCAAAAGTGGATGAGGCGCTAAGTGTTCACAGTCACACAGACGCTATTGCTGCTTTGGCTTCTTTGCGCGCTCCCATTGATGCATTTTTTGAAGACGTTCTTATTATGGATAAGGACGAGGCTCTTAAAA
>CAVEKR010000044.1:5131-8518 GCA_963616365.1 Bacteroidaceae bacterium | reverse complement strand
CTTTTGTTCTTTAGTCTCTGCAGCCTCTGCTTTTTTTGTTCACATGTGTATTTTAGCAATAGCGCGGACACAAAAGGGAGTCTTTGTTAAATGTTACAATTTTGTACCTACACACACATTAAAAATGCAAGCGACAGGGGTGTTCGCCATTAAAACTCACGCAATAAGCGGGGTGTTCGCATTTAATGGCGAACACCACGCGCGCAAAAACCCCACGCATATACAGGTTTTGTAATTAAATTAGTTCTTGGAGCTTGGATCTTAGGGATTCAAGGGTGAAGTCAATGTCAGTGCCGTCTGGGTTGGGGTATTCAATGCAGACTGGCTGACCGTCTTTGTCTGGGTCTGAATCTACATATACGAAGGTCAAGCGTACAGAAGAAAATCCTTGAAGCAACGCAGCATAAGCGTAAGTGTAAGCTTGGATTTGATAATGCTGCCTGCGCTCATGAGGCGGGATTGATGTGCCAGTTTTATAGTCAACGATAAAGGCTTCTCCTTTGCCCAGCTCATCATAGGCAAGTAAGTCTATAAAGCCTTCAATGAATAATGGCTCTTGGACTTGGGATTGGAGTTGAGGCTGAGGCTGAGGCTGGGGCTGGGGTTGGGGTTGGGCGCTCGCCTGCTGCTCGTTTTGCAGCGAGTTTTGAGATTGCACCTGGCTAGAGTCAAGTTGCACAAAGAAGGGCACTTCTGCTTTTACGTGCTTAAAACTTGCTGCTTTAGCTGCTAAATTGCTGTTAAGCCATAGAGGGAGCTGCTTTTCTCTTAAAACTTTGCTATCAGAAGAAGAAAGCCCAAATTGCTGAGAAACTTTTTCTATTAGGCTTTGTGGAGGGAGTGGGAGGGCATAAACTCCACTATTTACGGACTCCGCATTTCTGTCCTCTAGCTGCATTTTAGCTTGCTTCCACTTAGGCAAATGCTTTACAGCCCATTCGGCAAGCATGTGAAAGGCTGTGCCTTTATCTGTTGCAGAAGCACTTACTTCATCTTCTGTATTGCCTGCGCGCATGCCTTCTTCTGTGCTCGTATTTTGTGTAGTCGCGCCTTTTGCAAGTATGCCATCTGTAGCCGCATTTTGTGCAGCCGTATTTTCTGAAGTCGCATCTTGCACAAGCATATCACCTGCGTCTGTACTTTGCGCAGGTCTATTTTGAACAGCAGTACCTTCTGCCTGTGCATCCTTTTCTCCCTTATCTTCAGGAGCAATATCTTTACCAGCAAGTTTCATAAGAGCAGAAGCACTTAAAACTCCAGAGGCAGCACGCTTGCTGTAAGTATAACTTTCATATGAAAGTTTAGGGATGTTTTGGAAAATAATAAAATCGCCATCGCTAGCAGGGCTTTCTCCTTCAGGCGTTCCAGCGCCAGCAACGCCAACAGAGCGTTCATCGTCCCCAGTGCCAGCAGCGCCACCAACGTCACTACCACTAGCAACGCCAGCAGAGCCAACCTCACTAACAGGGTGTTCGCCATTAACAGTACTAGAAGTGCCATCAATGTTAACCTCACTAGCAGAGTGTTCGCCATTAGCAGTGCTAGAAGTGCCATTAGACTCATCAGGTACACCAGAGTTGTCATCGATGACGATACATTCTCCGTCCTCGCTGATTTTGACAGTGCCTTGATCCGTTATCACGTCGCTGTCTTTGGGCGCGTGGATAATTTTGCAGCTAAAATCATACGACACAGACTCTCCGTTGGGAAAAGTAAAGTTTTGCGTCATGATGATTTCTTTGCCGAGAAAGTCAAACTTCGAGTCAATGCGTTTTTTGCCCGAGACCTTTTCAAAGAGCCAGTTTACCTTCTTGACCTGCGGCAAAGCGTCTTTGATGTCTTTTGAAGGCTGCTTTCCCGTGCAGATTATGAGCACTTCTCGCGCGCGAGTGTAGGCGACATATATTTTGCGGTCGATTTCTGCCATTTCGTCTTCATACTCTTTTTGCAACACGCCAAAGTGAAACATTCCACTATCATCTAGCTGCTCTAATGCAGCGCTAGGGTCGCCCAAAGAGAGACTTTCAAGGTCCCTTCTGCCAAGCTTTTTGCAAGAATCGCCAAATACGCCCCCGTCCAATAAATCCAAAGATTTGCTAGGCAGCAAACTCATATAACTTGCGCGTTGAGTGGTGTGCTGCTTAAGTTTTTCTATCTGCGGGCGCGGCTTATTGATCTCTGCCACAGCAACGATTGGAAACTCCAAGCCCTTAGAGGCATGCACCGTCATAATGCGAATAAATTCGTCATTTTCTGCAGATAGCACGCCTGGCGCTTCTGCAATGCTTTCGATTTGCATACTAAGTCTGCGCGCCAAGCTCAATGCGTCAGCTGCATCTTCTGCCTCTAGCGCCTCAAGCATTCGTATGACTTTTAAGGCGTTTGCCACTTGAAAATGTCCCTGCCCGTGAGACCTCAAAAGCCAGCCAGATTGGGCAAGCACGTCATAGATAATCTGCGAGAGCGGCTCTGCACCAACTCGCCTAGCTGCTCTTACAAGGACTTTGATTGCTGCTTGGGTGCGGGGAGATAGCCTGGGGGCTGAGGCTTGCGCGGCTGCTGAAGCTGGCGTGGCTGCTTCACCTGCGCCCGCCGAACTTGCTTCATCAGCGCCCAAACCTTCATCTTTTCCCTCCAAACACAATGCCTTGATAAATTCGTCTGCTAGCGAACACCTCGGGTGTTCGCCACCTTTAACGTCGCCATTAGCGCTACCATTAGCGCCGCCTTCAACGTCATCTTTAACAGGGTGTTCGCCATCCTTAACGTCACCTTCAACGCCATCCTCAACGCCACCCTTATCAGCATCGTCAGCGCTATCTCTAGCACCCCTAGAATACGGCATGAGCTGCAAAAGCTCTTCTGCATTAAGACCAAAGATATCACTTGCCAGCACGTTGACCAACGCCTTTGTATCACGGAGGTTTACCAGCGCAAACGCCAAGTTCGTAATCCACTTTGTCTCTGGCATCTTCTTCAACACTGCCCCGCCAGTAACAGCACAAGGCAGGTTGGCGTCTTTAAGAGCCTGCTCATACACAGCGGCGTTCGTCGTAACACCAAGCAAAATGACCATCTCAGATGGCTTGTGACCCTCTTTGATAAGACGGCTGAATCTAGAAGCAATTTCTTTGGCATTTTGCGCGCGCAATGCCTTCTCGTCGCTGCCCTTTGAGCCACCTGTACCAGTAATAACTTGAATGCGCGCAGCGCTGCCCTTGTAATTTTTGCCGCTTTTTTCTACCAACTCTTCTGAACGACCATGATTTAGCTGCAAGCAATCCGCATCCATTTCAAAGGTCTTGCCAACAAAAGCCAATATGGCATCGTGGCTGCGAAAATTATCCGAAAGCTTAACGACCTTGCCGCCTTTTTGCTCAACTTCAG
>CAVEKR010000044.1:0-4507 GCA_963616365.1 Bacteroidaceae bacterium | reverse complement strand
ACTCATAAACCTGGTTTTGAACGTACAAAAAGTCCTTGAGCATTTTTCTGTTGGGGTGCATCGTTAAAGCGCCACTACTAGGGCGCGCCTCTAGCTGCATCTCTGGCGAGCAAAATGTGCACACCTCGCTAACAGGTCTTCCAGAACTTTTAGCTATGCGTATTATGGAAGCCAAAATTTCTTTTATGTCTTTTTGCTCGTATTCATCAACAAGGTGCTTAAACTCCTGCTCGCCAATATTCTCGCTCCTCTCCAAAATGGCAAGCTCAATGGCGTTTGCCAACAAAAGGTCGCTTTTGTCTTCTGATGCAATCTTAAATGCAGGGTCAATCCCCAAATCAAATGCGTTTTCTTTCAATATTCGCGAACACATACCATGAATGGTAGAGATCCACGCGTCTTCCACCCCCAAGGCGTGGCGCGACATCTGCTCGCTCTCAGCGTGGTGTTCGCCCGCACTTACGCCACCCAAGCCAGCGCCATCAGCAGCACCAGCGCCCTCAGCCGCCTTTTGTTGAAGCGCCGCCTTAATGCGCGACTTTAACTCATTTGCTGCCTTATTTGTGAATGTTATGGCTAGAATTTGCCCGATATCTGTAACTCCAGATTTTTCTGGATGCTCTAGCGCATAGACAATGCGCCTAGTGAGCGTTGCCGTTTTTCCAGAACCAGCGCCAGCTTTAATAGCTGCAGAAACTCCGTAAATATCTTCAATACATTCTCTTTGTGCATCTGTTAAGTTCATATTAGTCTCTCCTCATAGGACATGACTGCATGCTGCAAAATTCGCAAACCTTTTTCTCTATCGGATCAGCATAAATATTACCTGCGCGCAACTTTTTCACAGCTTGTTGCACTTGTATTTGAACACCGTCAAGCACCGTATTAAACGTTGGTTGCTCCTCTTCCCAAAGCGGGTCTGTCTCTTGCTGACCAGCCCCTTGCGGACTTGCCCCTTGCGAGCCAGACCCCCCAAAACCAAACCCTTGCGGACCGAGCCCATTACTCTGCTCTCCAAGGTCTAATTCTTCACAGTCCAAATCTTCAGACTCGCTCATAGAAACCAAGTCTTTTATCTGCGATTTTCCGCCAGAAAACGCCATGCGATTACGATATTTTATATCAGCAAACTCACCCAATAGCGCATCAGCATCAAAAAGACCAGCCACATCATGACCTCTCTTATAAGAAACATATAAGGCTGCACAAAGGGAATCTACCTGCGCGTTTGAAAAAGCGGCAATATCTTTTATACTTGACGCCTTATTCTTAATAAGCTCGCGCAAAATAAGCAGATAAAGTGCTGCTTGAACCTTTGAGCCCTTGTTTTCCGTGTAAAGCTTATTAGAAGAACCTGACAATTTTGATATCTTTTTTGCCTTGTTTAACTTTATCGTTTTTGTACTTAAATAGCCAGTGTTAAGGCTGCCCTTATAATCAATCACCGCAATTGATTTATCCGATTCTCGCACGTCAACCCTATCAATTATTCCTTTCCAACAAGCGCCAACAAACACAGCCTCTTGCGGGTCTAGACTAAACTCAGATAACGCATGCTCAAACTCTGGCAAAAAGCTAATCTCAAACTCGAGCCACTCAAGCAGCTGTTCTTTTACAAAGGCAAGCTCTAGCTCTTCAGAAGTCCCAGGCTGCGCAACATGACGCCTCCCGCAATTTTTAACGCTAGCCTGCTTTTGATAAACCTCTTCAAAAACATCGCTCATTATCTGTTTTGCCTGCTCAAGCGTTGCCTCTCTAACCTTATTCTGCCCAGTTTGCTCCTTAAACCGAGAGTAAAAATGCTCAAAAACAGCATGCATAAACGTGCCCAAAGTAGCATTTCCAAAATCTTCATCCAAAGCAGTAATATTAAGACGCCGCTCTACAAACCACTTAAAAGGACATTGCATATACGCCTCAATGCTACTGGGAGACAACCGCGGCAGCACGTCTCTGACGTTTTTGACGTCTTTTGCGTTTTTACCAACGGGCAAATCCTGTTTATTGCTAAAAAGAATATTGGGCATAAGCTGGCTATTTTGCGGCAGATACGAATAAAATGCGTCCCTTGTAACAATCGGCGCAAAATCTGCCACATCAACGCCCGCATATATCATGCGCATAAGATCTGCCTGCTTATTGAGGGCGGCAATATTTTCCCTTTCATTTTTCATGGCGAACACCACACCCGTTTGCGCACCTTTTGAT
This sequence comes from Bacteroidaceae bacterium, assembly GCA_963616365.1. Lineage (GTDB taxonomy): Bacteria > Actinomycetota > Coriobacteriia > Coriobacteriales > QAMH01 > CAVAWX01. The sequence continues at coordinate 2,299 of CAVEKR010000044.1, read as the reverse complement.
GGGTCAGTAGCAGGGCGTTCGTCATCAACATCATATTCTCCGCAAGAAAACATGTCGGCTTGCAAATCTGTTGGGATCTGAAAGACATTGTCGACGTCATCGCCTGTTTGCAGGCCTTCTGAGCTGCGATAAGCGTTAATAAACTCCTGAGCCATGGCGCTAAAATAGGTCGGCTCTGCCGCATCGTTTATCAGCTGGCGCTCAATGATTACGGTGTCTGTTGCAGCGTTTAGCAGACGTCTGAACTTGCGGCGCTCGGTGTTTGCGATATTTTCTGGCGCGGCAATCCCAAATTTTTTGAGGAACAGCTCGAGGGCGTTTTCGTGCTTGCTGAGCGGATAATCCATAGACGTCTCGTCGCAAAGTATGAGCGTATTACAGCTGTGAGCTGGCAACTTTGCAGCTTCTGCGCGCGTCATTATGCGCACGTCTGCATGCGCGCCATACGCAAGCTCAGTGCTAGCAAAGTTGATGGAAACGCCCATGTTTTGATAAATCTCCATCAAAGTGGGCGCATCTGTAATCTGGGCAAACTCGGCGCCCATACAGGCAGCGCGCATGAGATTTAAGACCGCCAGGCTCTCTGCTGCCTGCTCTTGGGTCAATGCCTTGCTAGCGCGCAAAACCTGCACGCGGGCAAGCGCTGCCTTAAAGCTCGGTTCATCATGCATGAACAGCACGTTTTCTAACACATTAAAAGCCTTCATGTTTTTTAGAAGGCTTAATGCCTCATCGCGGCTCAAAACCCTATTAGAGCGTATGGCAGCATCGTATTTGTAAACGCGCTGCTTGGGCAATGCCAAAAATGGAGAATGCAGCACGTCGCTCAAAGCGTCCTTGTCCCACGGAAACCCGTCTATTGCATGAACCCTAAACAGCGCAATGAAAGTTTTTCCAAGCTGGGTTTCTGAAAAAGGCTTGGTCGCACAAACGCTGCAGCTAAGCACCTTGCCACTTTCAGATATATGCTCATATGTCAAAGGCCCGACAAGCTGCCTGTATAACCGCATAGGATGAGCAGAGGATATGACAATAGAGCCTGAGCTTGGGTTTAAGTCTGAGTTTGGGTTTGGCGAACACCCTGCTGGGTTTGACGTGCCCCCCATTGGATTTTTGTCTGAGTTTTCTGACGGAGTGTTGCTTGTATACTCGCGAATTATTTCAAGCAGTAATTTTGCTTGAGCATAACGTCCAGAGGGAAAAGAAAAGCGCAGCTTGATATCTTCTTTTTTTTGCAAGAATTGCTCTGCACTATCCAAATACGTCTTTGTTTGCAAAATGTTTGCGTCTTCTAACTTTTGAAAAAAGTGGCTATATTGCGTGTTCAAAGGGCTATCTAAAAAGAGAGCGACCCTTAACTGGCGCATGTTTTCTAGAAAGAACTCACTGGGGTGTCTAGCAATATATTGCAAAACCTGACCTTTTTCTATCAGGTTAGATTCTTGCAAGCAATCAAAATACTTAGCGCCGACCATTAAAATATCTTGTTCAGCTGGAGTTAAAGTCTTGTCATTGTCAGCTGTGCCACCTGTGCCGCCAGCTGCGGCGTTCTCGCACAAATCAGCTGCAGGGCAAGCCTCAATTGCATTGGAAGCTTGCGCCCTAAAATCAATGAGCCCTGCCCCATCTCTAAAGCATTTTGCAAGGTTTTGCGCCAAGCCAGGGCTATATTGCAGCGCTTGAAAATTCTGCTCGCACTCAGCAATAGAGCGCTGAGCATATAAAAGACGCAATAAATCATCAATAAAAATGCGCCCGTCAAAGGATTGTTCCCACAGCTCGCTCACCCATTCATCCATGGATTGAGCTTTAACACCAAAAGCTCCACACATCTTGCTAGCTGCTATTTTCTTGTTTATGTTCACAGCGCTTTGATAAGAGCTTGTCAAAATCAAATCATAGTCATTCCAATGCTCAAGCAGCTCGTCATCTATACTCTTGACTCCATTCATATAAGTTTGTGCAGCCCTTTCTTCAACATCATTTAAAGTCGACATCTAGCGCTCCTCTCGGCAAATTTTAATCTTCTCAACAATCTTTAAGCTTTTAAGCACGGCAAATAAAAAGCACCACCCTTACAAGCACAGCATGTATGGCAAATAAAAAGCGCTGCTTTTTGTAAGCACAGCATGTACAGCAAACAAAAAGCTGCTATAGCAAATAAAAAGCGCCGCCCTTGCAAGTACTTATGAGCAACTCATAAATACTCAAGAGCAGCGCTTTGTCTAGTAAAATCTTGTCCAATAGCGCAGCGACGCATTGTTCAACAGTACTTAATCCAATCGCGCCCTAGCCAGCA
>CAVEKR010000043.1:5363-8536 GCA_963616365.1 Bacteroidaceae bacterium | reverse complement strand
CGCCACCAGCTTTCTTTTTGAGAAAAGCGCACTTGACACAGGCTCTCGATTTCATCTAACTTGCAGGTGAGCATACCTGGGCTAAATTCAGGCTGGTAGCGAGGAGGCAACATCATCTCAATGGCGCGCAAGGTGTTTTCTGCGTTTCTGTCCCCTGATGTGTAGCGAACAATCAGCAAGTTTGCCGAGGTGTCGCGCTCAAAAGAATCCTTGCTAGCAGTAAAATAGCGCTTTAGGCTTCTAGCAGCCCTGTAACACATTGCGGTTTCTCCAAAATAGTCATCAATGCACAGGGTGTTCGCCCACACAGGGTCACAACCTGCACTTTTAAAGATGTCCATGATTGTGGCACTTGAAATTGCATACACATCCAAATTTGAAATAGCATCTGCTTGAGAGGCGGCTGCAAATTGCGGGGTCGCGCGCCTGACGTATTCGGCAAAAAACGCGGCTCCTACCTGCTCGGTCAGCCTATTTGGAATGTGGCCGTTCTCGATTGCCTGCTTTTGGTTGAGAGAGGCAGAAACCTGAAAAAACAGCGCGCGCTTTTGGAACTCTTGCGGCATGGGAGGTGTAATATTGCTGGTAGCAACTACCGCAGGATAGCCCACGTATTCCATGTCAAGCGTTTTGGCATAAGGAGAGGTGAGCAATTTGCGCAAAGGACTATCTGTCATTTGCCCTTTTGCCACAATTTTGCCAATCAATTAGCAGCTTGGGGCATTCTTTGTCTTTTTGCTCCCTTTCGCGCCTGATTTTGTCGCCTTCAATTTTTAGCTTGGCAATCTTTGATTTGTCGATAAAAAACTCGTGCGCATTAGACACAAAACAGGACTCTAGCTTTTCTGCCTGCGGAGGTTGCAAGCCGCCCAAAAGCGCGCAATTTGACATAGAAATTTTGATATCAGCGTCGTGTTCGTCAGCCTTTTCCAAAACGACTATCCCATCTTTTGGCTGCAAAACAGGCAAGTCCAAAGGAGCAATAGTCCCTGTTTCTTATGAGTTCCACGTCTTTGAATTTGCGCATTTGCTGCACAATCATTCCAACGCCATAAGACCAGGTAATCGCCTTCATGCTGGTGTAACCGTCAAAAAGCGACGTCGCCCTTTGCACCGATTCGACACGCAAAGAATCGCTTATAACAATCTTCATTTTCTTGTTATTTTTTGTCTGCGTTTCAGATATCTCAAACTCGGAAAATAGCGAATCTTGAATGGGCTCTGTGTCCTGCGATTTCATGTTCTGCATAGATTTCATGCTGCCTTTTCTTGTTTTGTCGTTTTTTATCATGGCGAACACCACACTGGCTTATGGCAAACGCCCCTGCCGCTTAGTTTAAACTTGCTGCTATATTGTATCATCTTTCTTTGAGCTGGGCGGTGCGCCTTTAGAAGCGCCCTCAGTGCGCGCCCCACTCGCACCTCCAGCACGCGCCCCAGACCCATCCTTCATGCGCCAAACAATGATAGAAAGCACAGTGGCAACAGCAGTAATTGCCGCTAGAATGAGCATAACTGCTGGTAGACCAAGTGAGTCTCCTGCCATCCCTAAAAATGGCTCGGCCACACCACCAACGCAAACTGTAACACCATAAGATATTCCAGAAGCCATTCCAAGATGGTGCGGAACATAACTCATGCCAATTGCAATTGTGGACGGATGGCATATGTCGCTGCTTATGGCAAGCAAAAGCGCCAGCGCAATTGCAATAGCAAGTGTTGCAGCCTGCGAAAACGCCGCGCATAAAATAATGGTCGAAATAAGGCAAACAATAAGCAATTTATACGAACCCATTGCATCTGAAGCTCTGCCAGATAAAAACGTTGCCACAGCTCCTGCGACTGAAAACGCAGAAAGCACAAGAGAACTTGTCGTCTCATCGCAGCCAATCACGTTCATTACAAATAGCGGAATAAAAGCAAGAAGACCATAGCTAATAATGGAGCGCAAAGAAAGCACAACCATAAGCAGCGAAAACGCACCCCAACGCTCGGGCGTCGCGTCTTCTTTACTCCCAGAGCTGCGCTGCACTGCCACTCCCAAAGCCTTAAAGCGGCGCTCAAAAAAGAGCAAGACAATTGGGCAGATAATTGCTGGTACAAGAAAAACCGCCGTGCCATGCATTCCAAATGCTGTCAAAAATATGGCGCACAAGGTAGGTCCCACAAAAAAGCCTGTGCTTCCGCCAACAGCAAAAATACTCAAGGCTCTAGCTTTGCTTTTGCCAGCAGAAAGATTGGCAAGACGCCCGCCTTCTGGGTGAAACATCGCAATGCCAATTCCTGAAACGAGCGCAGATACCAAAACAAGCGAATAGTTGCCCAAATATCCAATGCCAAACATGCCTAGACCTGCCAAAAAAGTGCCAACCGCCATAAACCATGGGCACGCGTGCCTGTCCCCAATCCAGCCAAAAAGCGGCTGAATAACAGCCGATGCAATATTGGAGAAAAAAAGCACCATGGTGACCTCAAAATACGAGTAGCCGTTGTATGCCACAAGAAACGGCAACACGGCAGAAAGCGCTCCTTGATTGATGTCTGAGCACAAATGTCCAAACATCGTAAGGTAGTTGACTACTTTGTCTCCGTCTTTTTCGGTTGCTTTTTTTGGCGTGCCTCCCGCTGCTTGGCTGTTGTCTTTTTTGCTTGCCCTGTCTTCTTTTTTTGGCGAACACCCCGCTAGCTTGTCCTCTTTTTTTGGCGAACGCCCTGCTGGCTTGTCTCCGTCTTTTGGCGTGCCACCCGCTGCTTTGCTATCAGCCCCTTTAGCAGGCATTTCTTTGCATGTTTCTTTATTTTTATTGTTCTCTGTCACTATTCTCTCCAAACAAATTATTTAAACCTCAAACAAATTTATTCCCATTATTTTATGCGCTGGGCTCGAGTTTATCAAGGCGTATTTAAGTTTAACAAGGCATATTCAAATCTCCTTTTTGTATCTTTCTTTTTGTGCGTTCTTTATCATGTATCCAAAATGAATGTATAATTCATACATTGTTACGCAATTGAAAGCTGGCTTGATTGGCGGCTTGGTTTGCAGTGGTGCTGCTGGTGCTGCAAAGCAAAATGCCAGCGTCATAAAGCAAGGATACCAGCTGCTCGAAACTAAAAAGCAATTTGAATGGCGGTTTTACAAAATAAAGGATAGGTAATGAACACAATACAAAGAG
>CAVEKR010000043.1:0-5353 GCA_963616365.1 Bacteroidaceae bacterium | reverse complement strand
GTATAATTCATACATTGTTACGCAATTGAAGGCTGGCTTTGGTGGTGGCTTGATTGGCGGCGGCGCTGCTGGTGCTGCAAAGCAAAATGCCAGCGTCACAAGACAGCTGGATATCATCTGCTCAAAGTAAAAAAACGGCTTGGATATCAGCTGCTCAAAACAAAAGATAAGTAAAGGATAGATGATGAACACAATACAAAGAGACAAAACAACACTTGCGCTGCTCATAGATGCAGACAATATATCGGCAAAATATATACCAGTTATTATGGATGAAATACCTCGCTATGGAATTGCCACCTACAAGCGCATTTATGGCGACTTTACAGATTCGCAGATGGCAAGCTGGCGTCCAGAGCTGCTTAAACGCAGCATTTCTCCTGTTCAGCAATTTAGCAATGTCAAAAGCCACAAAAAGGGCGAAAAGGCAGGCAAAAATGCCACAGACTCTGCACTCATTATTGATGCAATGGACATTTTATATGCAGGCAAAATTGATGGCTTTATCATTGTAAGTTCTGATAGCGACTTTACTCGCCTAGCGGTGCGCCTGCGCGAAAGCAATATGCTTGTTATTGGAATGGGCTGCACCAAAACTTCTGAATCGTTCCGCAGAGCTTGCACGCGTTTTGTCAACATAGAAAACTTATACAATGACGAGCTTGAAAATAACCCTGAACAAGACAGCGCTGCAAAAGCAAAGCAAAAAGAAGAGACCAAGAAAAAGAGCACAAAAGATGAAAGCGAAGCTTCAACTGATAAATCAAGCAAAAAGACAAGCGCTAAAGCTACAGATAGCACAAAAGAATCTGAAAAGCTAGAAATTGGTCCGTCTTTGAAAGATGTTGAAAGCGTTATAGCAGGTGTTATCCGCACCGACATGAACGCTGGCTGCATGACGGGGCTTTCTCAAATTGGATCTGCGCTTAATAATTGCTTTCCAGATTTTGACGTGCGCAATTTTGGGTATACCCAATTATCTAAAATGATTGCAAACATGGAGCGCTTTAAGCTCAGCAAAACAAATACAGGCTACAATGTTGAACTTGCAAACACAGAAACCAATACAAAAGCTGTGGCAAAGTTTATTTTAGATCAGATTAAAAGCACCAAAGGAAAGCGCTTGACACTAAGCTCTCTCTCGAGTTCTGTTCGCAAAAGCTTCCCGCACTTTAACTACAAAGACGCAGGATATGCCCAGTTCTACAAGTTTGTAAAGAGCATCAATGGCATAAAGATTACAGGCACTCTCAACAAACATGCAGAGCTGGAGAAGAAATAGCTTAAAGTGTTCCTGCGGCGCGGGCTGCTTCTACTTCATCGATTGCTTCTTGTGGGCTGTATTCGCATGTGCCATCTCCCATTTTGAGCACCTCGATTGTGTCTCCTTCTTTAACTGTGCCGCCTTTTAGCACTACAGCAAAGATGCCTTCTCGTGGAAAAATGCAGTCCCCTGCTTGATAATAGATTGCGCAGCGAGTATGGCATACTTTGCCAATTTGGCTCACCTCAACTATTACCTCATCGCCAACTTTGATTTGAGTGCCCATTGGCAGGCTTAAAAGGTCAATATTTTCTGTGGTAAAGTTTTCTGCAAAAGAGCCTTCTTCTACATCAAGACCCATGTCAATTGCTTTTTCGATGCTTTCCCATGCAAGAAAGCTCACTTGTCTGTGCCAATCTCCAGAGTGCGCATCGTTTTCAAGACCAAACTGCTCAATCACCTTTTGAGGAGTCTCACAAGGCTCTTTTTGCGTCCCCTTTTTCTTGGAGATGTTGATAGAAATAATTTGTGGTTTTGCATTTGAATTGCTAGTAGCCGCATCCATGGCAGGCTCCTTTCTCTTAAAAGGCCTCTCAGTTACCTGCCGAGGCAAACGTCAGTGCAATAAAGTCTAACACGAAATTTATTTTTTGCAAGCAAAAAAGTTGCAATAAAACACATGGGGCTTTCTGAAGGGCTTTTGGGGTATCCGCTGCTATCAGAACTGCAAATCACGAGAGGCTTTTAAAGGGCTTTTAGTGATTTTGGGGGCTTTCTGCGGGATTTTTTGGAAGCTTTTTGAAGAGCTTTTGGAGCTTTTTTAGGAGACTTTGCGTGAGAAGCATTTATAAAAACCCCTTACGCCCAGCTATTATTACAGCTATTACCCCAGCTATTCGCTTAGCTCAAACTCTCTTTTTGCATATTGAGGCTCGTCTTGCCATAGCTGCACAAAGCCAGTTTCTAAACTCTTAGGCACATCAATAATACGCTGATTGGTGCTGCCCTTAAAGCGCAGGTTGCATTGATACAAGTCTTGAATAAAAAGCCCATCTACCAAAATATCTATTAGAGAAAGCAGCTCAGAAGTCACCTCTATATGGCGCAAAGAGTTTTCATCTATAAGCGCCTCATAAGTGTCTCCTGTAAAAAGCCAAATGCTTTTATCAGGAAACTCCTCTTTGACGCGCTTTAAAAAAGGCAAAAGCTCGCGCTGGTTTTGCGGCTCCATTGGCTCGCCGCCCAAAATGCTAAGCCCATCTACATATACTGGAGATAAGCTCTTAAGAATCTCGTCTTCTTGCTTTTTGGTAAAAGGCTCACCATAATCAAAATCCCAGGTCTCGGACTGAAAACAACCCACACAACAATGGGTGCAACCAGAGACAAAAAGGCTGGTACGCACTCCTTCTCCATTAGCAATGTCGCAATATTTTATCTCACCATAATTCATAAAATCACATAAAAGCTGCTTAAGAGGGACGCCACTAAAGTTATTTTAACGTGCCCCCACGCGCGCAATCAAGCAAAGCGCCAGCTAAAAGCCACTGTGGGGGCACGCCATTAAAATAGCCTCGAAGAAACATCAATAAAACCGCGAAAGCGCCAATACAGCAAAAGCCACCGTGGCGTTCGCCAAAAGCAAACTAAAGGTGCATCACCCTGTCTCTGATCTCTTCTGTTCTGCCTTGATTCCAAAATTGCGTCCCAATATATCCGCAGGTACGACGTGCCACATTGAGCTTATTGTGGTTGCGGTTTCCGCAGTTGGGGCACTCCCAGTCAAGTTTGCCGTCTTCTTCTACAATTTGAATTTCGCCAGAAAAACCGCAGACCTGACAAAAGTCGCTTTTGGCGTTGAGCTCTGCATACATGATGTTCTCGTAGATGTATTGCATGACCTTGACCACTGCTTTTAGGTTGTCTTGCATGTCAGGCACCTCTACATAAGAGATTGCACCACCAGGGGATAGCTTTTGGAACTCGCTTTCAAACTTTAGCTTGGTAAAGGCATCGATTTTCTCGCGCACGTTGACGTGGTAAGAGTTGGTAACATATCCGTGATCTGTTATATTTTTGATGATACCAAACCTGCGCTGCAGCGCCTTTGCAAACTTATACGTTGTGGACTCCAAGGGCGTTCCGTAAAGCGAATAGTCGATGTTTTCTGCCTCTTTCCACTCGCTACATTTATCGTTCATGCGCTGCATTACAGAAAGCGCAAAGGGCGTAGCTGCAGGATCTGTGTGCGAATGGCCTGTCATGAACTTTACGCACTCATACAAACCAGCATATCCCAAAGAAAGCGTAGAATATCCGCCGTATAACAGCTTATCAATTGTCTCGCCTTTTTCTAGGCGAGCAAGCGCTCCATATTGCCACAAAATCGGCGCAGCATCAGAGACTGTCCCGCAAAGCCTGTCATGACGAGCGCGCAAAGCGCGATGGCACAGCTCTAGGCGCTCATCAAAAATCTTCCAGAACTTATCCATCTCTCCTTGAGAAGAAAGGGCAACATCAGGCAAATTGATGGTTACAACACCTTGATTAAAGCGACCGTAATATTTTGGCTTATCAGGATTGTAATCTTTAGCATTTGCCACGTTGTCATATCCATTGCCACTTCTGTCTGGGGTTAAAAATGAGCGGCAGCCCATGCAGGTGTAGACATCGCCTTCTCCTACAACTTCTCCTTTGGAAAGCTTGTATTCGCGCATCTTTTTTTCTGAAATGTAGTCTGGCACCATGCGTCTAGCTGTGCATTTGGCAGCCATTTGCGTCAAATAAAAATACGGCGAATCCTCAAAAACATTGTCTTCTTCTAAAACATAGATAAGCTTAGGAAACGCAGGGGTAACCCACACACCTGCCTCGTTTTTAACGCCTTGAAAGCGTTGGGCAAGCATTTCTTCTATAATCAAAGCTAAATCGTGCTTTTCTTTTTCATCTTTTGCCTCGTTAAGATACATAAACACAGTAACAAAAGGAGCTTGGCCGTTGGTGGTCATCAAAGTTACTACTTGGTATTGGATGGTTTGAACACCACGGCGAATCTCGTCTCTGAGCCTGCGCTCAACAACTTGAGCTGTGCTTTCTTCTGTAGGAACAACACCTAGGGCTTCTGCCTCTGCATAAACTGCGCGCCTGATTTTTTTGCGGCTAATGTCAACAAAAGGCGCCAAATGCGTCAAACTGATTGACTGACCACCATATTGACTTGACGCAACCTGCGCAATAATCTGCGTTGCAATATTGCAAGCAGTAGAAAAAGAATGTGGCTTTTCTATAAGAGTGCCAGAAATTACTGTACCATTTTGCAGCATGTCATTAAGGTTGACAAGGTCGCAATTGTGCATGTGCTGAGCATAGTAATCCGAATCATGAAAATGGATAATGCCCTCTTTATGAGCTTGAACCACGTCTGCAGGCAAAAGCATGCGACATGTTAGGTCGCGAGAAACCTCTCCTGCCATATAATCACGCTGCACAGAAACAACCGTTGGGTTTTTGTTGGAGTTCTCCTGCTTGACCTCTTCATTATTGCACTCTATAAGAGACAGGATTTTGTCGTCAATTGTATTGCTTTGACGCTTTAGATTTTGCAAGTAGCGATAGATGATATATTTGCGCGCAACCTCAAAACAATCGAGTGCCATAATCTCGTCTTCTACCATGTCTTGAATCTCTTCTACAGACACAGCATGACCTGCAAGCTGGCACTTTTCCTCGACGTTTTCTGAGGCATAGCGCACCTGCCTTGGCGTTAGACGCTCGCTTTGGGGCACCTCGTTATTGGCAGCCAAAATGGCGTTAGAAATTTTCTCGATGTCAAAAACGACTTCTGAACCGTTACGCTTAATAATTTTCATCTCTTCAAACCGCTTTCTTTTTCTTCTTCATGCGTTTGCGTTTGCGGGTAGCGTTTGCGTTTGCGGGCAGCTCTGCCGTAGTTGCGGGCTGTCTTGCTGGGGCGCCACGGGCTGCTTTTTGGGCTTTACCGCGGGCTTTTTGCCGCATTTGCTGGCAGCTTTTTGGGGCTTTTTCAAACCGCTTTTTGCCGCAAAATTTTGCATGCATTTACTTTTGGTG
>CAVEKR010000042.1:7897-8598 GCA_963616365.1 Bacteroidaceae bacterium | reverse complement strand
GTAGGAGCACTTGTTTTAGAAGTCCCTGTTTTAGGAGTGCCTGTTTCATCATTTTTGGGAGTATCAGATTCATTTTGGCGAAGACCACACTTGTTTTCAGCATTTTTTTGACGAACACCACGCTCGTTTTTGGCATCTTTGGGTGCGCAATTGCTTGTGCCTTGCTGCTGCGTAGAATTGTTTGCGCCTTGCTGAGCTGCGCAATTGGGCAGCTCATAAATTACAAGCCTGATGGTGTTTGAGCCAATATCTATTAGCGCAACTTGTTTCACTTAGAAATTTCTCCTTTAAAAGCAGACACTCTGCTTGCTAAAATGCTATTTTTTATAGGGAGCTAGACAGCAGATGTTTGCCCAGCAAACCCGCCGCCTAAGCAGCGAGTTTCTTGATACAAAGACACCGCTTGCCCAGGAGCTACCGCCTGCACCGTTTTATCAAATATAAGTGTAGCATTTTTTGGGTCATTTGTGCTTATGTGCAAGTGTCCTTTTTCTAGCGCTCGAGTGTGTCGCGTCCTGACAAGACAGTCGATGACCTGCTCGTTTGCGGCTTTATTGACAAAGTGTTCGTTATCAGTAAGGTGTTCGCCATCCGCGCGACCTGCGCTGTCCAAACCAGCAGGGCGTTCGCCATCCGCGCTACCTCCAACACTAGCAGAGCGTTCACCACCCGCGCCGCTCCCCATACTAGCGTGGCGTTCG
>CAVEKR010000042.1:0-7887 GCA_963616365.1 Bacteroidaceae bacterium | reverse complement strand
CATTTGTGCTTATGTGTAAGTGTCCTTTTTCTAGCGCTCGAGTGTGTCGCGTCCTAACAAGACAGTCGATGACCTGCTCGTTTGCGGCTTTATTGACAGAGTGTTCGCTATCAACAGGACATTCGCAAGCTATGCCGTCTTCATTGACAGCAGGGCGTTCGCCATCCGCGCTACCCTCGCTGCCAGCAGGGTGTTCGCCACCCGCGCCGCCCAAACCAGCAGGGCGTTCACCATCCACACCGCCAAGCTGCTCACAGCCGCAGCCGCACTCAAGAAAATCCTCCTCAACCCAACAGCAATCCTGCAGGACAATCTTGCTGGTAAACAGGTGCGGGTCGTTTTTTTGGTCGCTCACGTAGACAATATTTTTTTGTGTATCGACGCGCACAATCCAGCGAGCAGGCCCGCCGCCCAAGTCCAGACCCTTTCTTTGACCGAGCGTGAAAAGGAACGCGCCGTCGTGCTCTCCAAGCTGCTGACCTGTGTTTATGTCGATAACGGGTCCAGGTTTTTTGCCAAATTGCGACAGCAAAAAATCGCGCATGCTAATGGGTCCGATAAAACACACGCCTACGGAGTCGGGCTTGTTTGCGGTCTCTATGCTGCGCCTTTGCGCCTCCTGACGAACAGCCGCCTTGCTCTCAAACTCGCCGAGCGGAAAAATCGTGCGTTTTAGCATTTTTGCTGGTACGCGCCACAGAAAATAGGTTTGATCCTTGTGTTCGTCCCGCGCGCGAAAAAGCTGTCCTTTTGTATTGCAACGCGCATAATGACCTGTGGAAATATAGTCAGCGCCGCGCTCAAAAGCGGCGTTTGCAAAAGTCCCAAACTTGACCTTTTCGTTGCAGATCACGTCAGGGTTTGGCGTGAAGCCGCGCTTATAGCTGTTGAGCAGGTAATTTACGACCTCGCGCTTGTATTGCTCCTCGTAATCCCAAACCTCCAGATCAATGCCCAGCTGCACGGCCACGCGCTCGGCATCGGCCAGGTCGCGCGCCCACGGGCACGAAAATCCGGGCAGGTCTTGGGTCCAATTTCGCATGTAAACGCCCAAAACGTCGTAGCCCTGCTCCACGAGCAGCGCCGCTGCCAGCGACGAATCAACTCCGCCGCTCATCCCCACGATGACGCGCTTTTTTGTGGATTTATGTGTAGGTTTTTTGTTGGCGAACGCCCCAGTAGCTCGCGGCGTTGTTTTATTGACGAACGCCCCGCTAGCAGTAGAAGAATTTTTGTCGTAAGTTGTGTTGTTGCAGCTGGCGTGGTGTTCGCCATGAGCAGCGCTTGCATTTGTATCTGTATTTTTGCTGGTAGATTGAGTAATAGACGCACCGTTTGGCGTGCTCAAAGGAGTATTTTGTGTGAGTTTAGACATTTTAGTAATCAAAATTAATGGTGGGCCGTTAGGGAATCGAACCCTAGACCTTGGGATTAAAAGTCCCCTGCTCTGCCAACTGAGCTAACGGCCCAAACTTTATGCGCTAAAGACGTTTTGGCTTGCTTGCGCTAAATTTGCTCGTGCTAAATTTATTCGCGCCAGCCAGCTTATGCCAGCTAGGCTTGCTTGCACCAATCAAGCTTGCCTGCGCTAATGTAGCGATTTAGCAGCTTAGCAGCGTGTTCGCCAAACATTTGACCAGCCATGCCAGAGAAAAAAACTGGGGTGAGCGAGGGGACTCGAACCCCCGACCTCCAGAGCCACAATCTGGCGCCCTAGCCAACTGGGCGACGCCCACCATGCTGCACGTGCTTTTGCTGCGTTTGCGCATACGTCCTAGACGCAAAGAAATATTTTACTACAAATTCGCCAGATTTTGGCGGCAATTTTTTCTCCACAAATTTCATGTAAAATTGCACAAGATTGCTTTATACTTTTTACTGTAACTGACGTATTGGAGGCATACTAAATGGGAAGCTTTGAAAAGGCATTAGCTAAAATCCTGACTTTGACACTTTTTGGGCTATTTTTCGCCCTTTTCGCAGTTCAACGGGTGTGTTGGGAGAATGCGATTTGTAGTAATATGCAGGTTTTGTGAACTTATGCTAAATTTTTTTTATCACTTCGCTTTCAAAACGAAAAACACCTGCTAACGCCCCTTAGTTTTGCGAATAATTTCTTTCATAGAAGACTCTGGAACTAGCTCATAATCAGTACGAAATCCAAATGCTTCATGCAGTGCATCTGTAATCTCTGTACGCATATAAATAGGATGCCAGCCTTCTCCGCGCACATATTCCATACGCATCTTTTTTAGAGTGTCTATTATCTGTGAGCAGCTAAATTTGTGGTCAAGCTTTTTCTCTAGAATGCGATAAACCAAAAGTGCAATAAAGCAAGTTAGAAAATGTGCACGTAAGCGGTCTTCTCTGCTCATGTAAGCAGGTCGTGCCTTTAGTTCATTTTTCATAATTCTAAAGCACTCTTCTATTTCCCACCTACCTGCAGCAACTTTTAATATGCTTGGTAAATCATCAACATCAAGACTTGTAGCAAGTCCATAAAACCCATCAAAAGCCTCTTCTTTGGCTATTTTTTCAGGATCTATTTCCCATACATCTTGATTAGCTACCTCACCTTCTTTTGTAACTGAGGTTCGTTTAGTAAAACGCATAGGATCATTTGGTCCTTTACGATGATTTTTAACAGAGCCATTTTTAATTGCTGTTGTGGCACGATCTAGCTGTTCATTTCTTATTGAGCGAGAATAATCTCTGTATTTAAGAGAAAAAGTTGAAATGAAATTTTGCTCAAAGTAATCTCCATTTGCATCTTTTTCTTTAATGCGTCTTACCTTATAAAATATCGTGTTATAAAGCTCATCTCTAAGCTTGAAGTCAGTTTCTGAATTATCTGCCTTAGCACAAATATCATCTAGATTAAACTCCTTATCAGATGAGATACAATGCCAGCCATCTGGGCTAAGTGCCCATTTCTTAAGATGGCTTTTAAGCTTTTTAAGAGATTGAGTAGTTATAAAATGACGCTCACCTTGAGAGTTAAATTGCCTGTTTGTCATTGATGATAGCCCAGCATCAGTGCAAACCACAAATTTTGATATACCAAAATCTTTCATTATGCGCTTCTCAAGTGGGGTTAGTGTTCCTTGTTCAGAGGTATTTCCTGGATGCATATCAAATGCAAGCGGCATTCCATTTGTATCCATAAATAATCCCATCTGAACAAGAGGTAGCGGTTGGTGTTGCTTAGACATTCCATAACGTCTAAACTCATCTTCTTTTTCAATTTCAAAGAAATAATTGGTGCAATCATAATAAAGAACACCCGTTTTTCTGCGTTCTTGTTTATTAGATGATTTATAAAGTGAAGCTTGAATTGCTTCTGAGCTTTCTTGAAGAACACTTAAAGCTCTATAGATTTGATGCTGTTCAAATTTTGGCTGTTCAAGTAGTTCATGACTAAACTCAAAGGTAGCTCTTTTAGAGCTAGGTTCTAGAATGCGCCCATAAATAAGACGAGACAAAATAGCATTCAAATCATAGCTAAAGCGGTGTTCATCAGCTATTTTTTCACACATTTTCTTAAGATTAAGAGAGCTATAAATAGATTGCAAAAATAGATAGCCGCAATTAAAAACTCTGCGCTCATTAGGTGTAATTAAGGCATTTGGATCATAGGAAACAGAAACCTTTCTTGTCTTTTCTTTTTCTTGTTCTTCTAGCTCATTAGCACGCGCTTTACACCACTGCATAATATCTGCATCAGGTCCTATCTTTGCACGTATGTCTTCTTCAGTGCCTAGCTTTTTAACAATCTTTGTTGTTGCCTTTTTGGTTTTAGGGTCACGAAAACCTTTTGCTATGTAGTAAGAGCATGAGTTTTTCGATTTTGATACTTGTACCTTCATTGCTATCTCCTTTTGTCGGTTTTTGAGTACACGTATTATACACCATGTTACCACATATTACAACAAAAGTCAAGAAGAAATTTGACTTTTTTTCCAAAAAAAATACCCCCGCTGAGCAGGGGTTTTGTAAAATTATTTGTGGAGATTATGTTGGGCTAAGTGTCAAAGTCGCGTTACGGTGTAGACTTTAATGGTGATGAAAAAATCGTTGCACATTTATTTAAGCTTTATGAAGAGCTAACTAAGTGATTTGTAAGACCCAATTTTTTTTAGCACAAAGTGAGTATTATTCAATTAAAGGAGATAAACTGTGAAAGTAAAACGTAATACCTTACTTCTTATTGCTGCTTTAGTGTGGAGTGCGGCGGGTCTTAATATTTTATACATTGGACTGATTGCATATCCGTCTTATCAATCTGTGCTGAATTTTTTGTTGTCAATTTTGGTATTTGCTATTTTTCATATATTTATCTTTGTAAAGCTAGTGAAAAAACATACAACTAGAATCCTTTCCTATGCACAAGAGCGCTACTTTTTCTTTAAATTTTTTGATGGAAAGTCTTTTGCCATAATGGCTTTTATGATGCTTATGGGAATAGGATTGAGGGTGAGTGGGTTGGCACCTGAACAATTTATTGCTGTTTTTTATACTGGTTTGGGTGCTTCTCTTTTATTGGCCGGTTTGATGTTTGGTTATAATTTTGCTAAAAGCGCAATAATCAGCGCAAGAGATTAAAATAAATCTGACGAACACCCTGTTACATGTTCACTTGTGTCTGACGAATACCATATTTTGTGTCTACTTGTGTCTGGCGAACATCATGTCATCTCGAACGAGCCTTCATCGGAAGGCAACATCCTACGTCATCTCGAATGAGCCCTCGCTAGAGGGCGAGTGAGAGATCTAGCCGCCAGAGCACTAAAAGCCAGCAGGATTCAGTTGCGTTCTTACCTGCAGGCTTTTAGTATGTTGCAGGCCTAAATTGCTGTTCAATTTAGAGATCTACTTTTATCTTGCTCAAATATTTTTTATTCTTGAATTAAAATTGTTATCTTTGAAATTAGGATTCTTTAGTTGGGGGATTATGTTTATATCTGCTAGAATTAAGCGTTATGGATACATTCCTGACTTTGACACTTTTTGGGCTATTTTTCGCCCTTTTCGCAGTTCAACGGGTGTGTTGGGAGAATGCGATTTGTAGTAATATGCAGGTTTTGTGAACTTATGCTAAATTTTTTTTATCACTTCGCTTTCAAAACGAAAAACACCTGCTAACGCCCCTTAGTTTTGCGAATAATTTCTTTCATAGAAGACTCTGGAACTAGCTCATAATCAGTACGAAATCCAAATGCTTCATGCAGTGCATCTGTAATCTCTGTACGCATATAAATAGGATGCCAGCCTTCTCCGCGCACATATTCCATACGCATCTTTTTTAGAGTGTCTATTATCTGTGAGCAGCTAAATTTGTGGTCAAGCTTTTTCTCTAGAATGCGATAAACCAAAAGTGCAATAAAGCAAGTTAGAAAATGTGCACGTAAGCGGTCTTCTCTGCTCATGTAAGCAGGTCGTGCCTTTAGTTCATTTTTCATAATTCTAAAGCACTCTTCTATTTCCCACCTACCTGCAGCAACTTTTAATATGCTTGGTAAATCATCAACATCAAGACTTGTAGCAAGTCCATAAAACCCATCAAAAGCCTCTTCTTTGGCTATTTTTTCAGGATCTATTTCCCATACATCTTGATTAGCTACCTCACCTTCTTTTGTAACTGAGGTTCGTTTAGTAAAACGCATAGGATCATTTGGTCCTTTACGATGATTTTTAACAGAGCCATTTTTAATTGCTGTTGTGGCACGATCTAGCTGTTCATTTCTTATTGAGCGAGAATAATCTCTGTATTTAAGAGAAAAAGTTGAAATGAAATTTTGCTCAAAGTAATCTCCATTTGCATCTTTTTCTTTAATGCGTCTTACCTTATAAAATATCGTGTTATAAAGCTCATCTCTAAGCTTGAAGTCAGTTTCTGAATTATCTGCCTTAGCACAAATATCATCTAGATTAAACTCCTTATCAGATGAGATACAATGCCAGCCATCTGGGCTAAGTGCCCATTTCTTAAGATGGCTTTTAAGCTTTTTAAGAGATTGAGTAGTTATAAAATGACGCTCACCTTGAGAGTTAAATTGCCTGTTTGTCATTGATGATAGCCCAGCATCAGTGCAAACCACAAATTTTGATATACCAAAATCTTTCATTATGCGCTTCTCAAGTGGGGTTAGTGTTCCTTGTTCAGAGGTATTTCCTGGATGCATATCAAATGCAAGCGGCATTCCATTTGTATCCATAAATAATCCCATCTGAACAAGAGGTAGCGGTTGGTGTTGCTTAGACATTCCATAACGTCTAAACTCATCTTCTTTTTCAATTTCAAAGAAATAATTGGTGCAATCATAATAAAGAACACCCGTTTTTCTGCGTTCTTGTTTATTAGATGATTTATAAAGTGAAGCTTGAATTGCTTCTGAGCTTTCTTGAAGAACACTTAAAGCTCTATAGATTTGATGCTGTTCAAATTTTGGCTGTTCAAGTAGTTCATGACTAAACTCAAAGGTAGCTCTTTTAGAGCTAGGTTCTAGAATGCGCCCATAAATAAGACGAGACAAAATAGCATTCAAATCATAGCTAAAGCGGTGTTCATCAGCTATTTTTTCACACATTTTCTTAAGATTAAGAGAGCTATAAATAGATTGCAAAAATAGATAGCCGCAATTAAAAACTCTGCGCTCATTAGGTGTAATTAAGGCATTTGGATCATAGGAAACAGAAACCTTTCTTGTCTTTTCTTTTTCTTGTTCTTCTAGCTCATTAGCACGCGCTTTACACCACTGCATAATATCTGCATCAGGTCCTATCTTTGCACGTATGTCTTCTTCAGTGCCTAGCTTTTTAACAATCTTTGTTGTTGCCTTTTTGGTTTTAGGGTCACGAAAACCTTTTGCTATGTAGTAAGAGCATGAGTTTTTCGATTTTGATACTTGTACCTTCATTGCTATCTCCTTTTGTCGGTTTTTGAGTACACGTATTATACACCATGTTACCACATATTACAACAAAAGTCAAGAAGAAATTTGACTTTTTTTCCAAAAAAAATACCCCCGCTGAGCAGGGGTTTTGTAAAATTATTTGTGGAGATTATGTTGGGCTAAGTGTCAAAGTCGCGTTACGGTGTAGACTTTAATGGTGATGAAAAAATCGTTGCACATTTATTTAAGCTTTATGAAGAGCTAACTAAGTGATTTGTAAGACCCAATTTTTTTTAGCACAAAGTGAGTATTATTCAATTAAAGGAGATAAACTGTGAAAGTAAAACGTAATACCTTACTTCTTATTGCTGCTTTAGTGTGGAGTGCGGCGGGTCTTAATATTTTATACATTGGACTGATTGCATATCCGTCTTATCAATCTGTGCTGAATTTTTTGTTGTCAATTTTGGTATTTGCTATTTTTCATATATTTATCTTTGTAAAGCTAGTGAAAAAACATACAACTAGAATCCTTTCCTATGCACAAGAGCGCTACTTTTTCTTTAAATTTTTTGATGGAAAGTCTTTTGCCATAATGGCTTTTATGATGCTTATGGGAATAGGATTGAGGGTGAGTGGGTTGGCACCTGAACAATTTATTGCTGTTTTTTATACTGGTTTGGGTGCTTCTCTTTTATTGGCCGGTTTGATGTTTGGTTATAATTTTGCTAAAAGCGCAATAATCAGCGCAAGAGATTAAAATAAATCTGACGAACACCCTGTTACATGTTCACTTGTGTCTGACGAATACCATATTTTGTGTCTACTTGTGTCTGGCGAACATCATGTCATCTCGAACGAGCCTTCATCGGAAGGCAACATCCTACGTCATCTCGAATGAGCCCTCGCTAGAGGGCGAGTGAGAGATCTAGCCGCCAGAGCACTAAAAGCCAGCAGGATTCAGTTGCGTTCTTACCTGCAGGCTTTTAGTATG
>CAVEKR010000041.1:0-8713 GCA_963616365.1 Bacteroidaceae bacterium | reverse complement strand
AGCCTGCCTATTATCTTGACCAAGAAAATTTTGTGAACGCAGTTTGCACAATTCAGACAACGCTTGACCCAAAAGAGCTGCTAGCTGCTTTGCAGGCAATTGAAAATGACATGGGCAGAAAGCGCGAAATTGAAAATGGGCCGCGCTGCATTGATCTTGACATCATAGATTATGAGGGTTGCGTAATGTCTGCTCCTAATTTTGATGGCGAACACCTTGTTAACAATGCTAACATCAATAAGACGGCAGCTCAACAGGCAAACGCAAATCATAAGCCAGAACTTGTACTACCACATCCTTTAGCTTTAGAACGTGAATTTGTGGTAGAGCCTCTTTTAGAAATTTGCCCTAACTATGTTTTAGCAGATAAAACCACAGTTACTTTGGACAAATGCTGTGTTGGAAAGGTAACTGGGGTGTTCGCCACAAAAAACTAGCAGGGGGCACGTCATAAAAAGATGCGCGTTAAGTGTATGGGGTATGTGCAGCCACCGTGGTGTTCGTCATAAAACACTAAACTAAAGCGCTTGGCGCTCGATGTTTATCATGAAAAGTTTGCAGCAAGTGGGGTGTTCGCCAAAATAAAAAAATGTATTATAATGTCTTTTGCGCATTTTACTATTGAAAATTTGCTATTGAAAACGATTAAAAAGAAAGCAGGTAATTTATGCCAACAATGAACTTTAAACGACGTCTTCCTATCCCTCAAGAAATTAGGGAAGAAATGCCTCTGTCAAAGGAGTTGGAAGAAAAAAAGAAGGACTTTGATACTCAAGTTGCAGATGTTATTGCAGGTAAAAGCAATAAAAAGCTGCTTATTATAGGGCCTTGTTCTGCTGATAGAGAAGATTCGGTGCTTGATTATGCGTCGCGGCTAGCTGAAGTTGCAGATAAGGTCAAAGACAAGTTCATTGTTATTATGCGTGTCTATACAAATAAGCCGCGCACTAAAGGTACTGGTTATAAGGGTTTGCTCCACCAGCCGGACCCTTCCGGCAAGCCTGATTTGCTTGCAGGAATTAAGGCTATTAGGCGCATGCACTTGCGCGTTATTGAAGAAAGCGGCATGTTTAGCGCAGATGAGATGCTTTATCCAGAAAATTATCGCTTTTTGTTTGATTTGATTTCTTACATGGCAATTGGTGCTCGCAGCGTTGAAAATCAGGAGCATAGGCAGGTCGCAAGTGGTATAGAGGTTCCTGTTGGAATGAAAAACCCAACTGGCGGGTCTGCAAGTGTTATGCTTAATGCTATTTATGCAGCTCAAGCAGAGCAAGATTTTCTGTATCGCAATTGGGAGGTCCACAGCACAGGAAACCAATATGCTCATGCTTTGCTTAGGGGATATCGCGGTCTAGATGAGGCAACCTATCCTAATTATCACTATGAGTATTTGGAGCGTTTGGCTCAAAAATACACAGAAGATGAATATAGCAATCCTGCTGTTATTATTGATTGCAACCATGACAATTCTGGAAAACGCCCCTTTGAGCAGCCTCGCATTTGCGCCGAGATTTTGGATTCGTGTTCGCGCAATGCTGATATTGCCAAGCTTTTTAAGGGCTTTATGATTGAGAGTTACATCGAAGACGGAAATCAGCCTGTTGGCGGAGATGCATACGGCAAGTCCATCACCGATGCATGTCTGGGCTGGGAAAAGACCGAAAAGCTAATCTATACTCTTGCGGATCGCCTTTAATTGAGTAAGGGGCTAAGTTTTTCTAAGGCATAAAATTATGGCGTGCCCCCCGTGTTTGTTCGCCGCATATCATAGATGTAGCAGAATTTAAGTTAGGGAGCTGTGTTTTTTTGATACAGCTCCCTTTATTTATTATTTGAGTAAGGGGCTAAGCTTTTCTAAGGCATAAATGCTGACATCATGTGTTGCCCTAGAAATTGCAGTATAGAGCCTGCGTCGAGAAAGAGCTGTATCAGGATAAGTATGTGCATCGGCATCTGGGATAATTACCTGGTCAAACTCTAATCCCTTGGCAAGCGCTAGGTTTATGATAATAACGCCGCTGCTAGGTAGCGGTTCTTGTGCGCTGGTAATAAGTTGTGCTCCATCTAGTTTTTCTGATAGATGTTTTGCGCACTTTTTACCAGCGCAAATGATGGCGCAAAGTCCATCTTTTGCCTTAGCGTCCTTATTGTCGGGGCGCTCTCCGTGGCGTTTATCTGGGCTTTCGTCGTGGTGTTCGTCATCTTCTAGAGCCTCATCCTCTAGAGCTTCATCTTTTGTTTTGGCAGCTTTGCTAGCGTGGTGTTCGCCATTATTATTATTATCAAAGCCTCCATTAAACTCATCGATTTTTTCTTGCAGTGTTTGATAGTAATTTTTTTCATCGGCAAAAACCAAGGTGTCAGCAGGACTGCCTTTGCGCTGCACAGAGTTTATGTGAATGGAACTATCTGGGTTAATCAGGCTCACAAATTGGGAGGTAACTTCTGGCGTACAGCGATAGCTTGTCAAAAGGTGCAGCTCATCAACCTGACCGCGGGCGTTTTCAAAAATGCTGCGTATGCTTGCAAAGTCGATTGAATCCTCATAAATTGCTTGATTTTCATCTCCGAGCAGCAAAAAATGCGCCTTAGAAAAATGCTTGGCTAATATCATGAGCTGGGCTTTGCTGTAGTCTTGCACCTCGTCAACCATAACAAAGCGCACACTACGACAAGCCACATCTGCAACAAGCAAGCGCAGATAAAGCCAGGTGTAAACATCAAGGCTGCTTATGTTAAGGAGTCTTATTCCAAGCTTGTCAAAAGAGATCCACTTTGCATCATCAATAAATTTGTGTGCTGGCATACCATAGGTTTTTTCGACATAGAGATTTATTAGGTGTACAGCAGATTCCTCATCGTGATCATCTAAATTGACCATGTGACCAAAAATGCTGCGCATATCTTGAATTTCTAGCGTTTCAATTTCTATGCGAATGCTCTCATCTTTTGCCATCTTTTTTAGCTTCTTGTCAAGACGAGCATGAAGCTCATCACAAACAAGGCTGCTTAAACGGGCAGAAAGCGGAATGTCCTTGAACTTATTTATAATGCCCATAATTTGCCCTGAGTTGATAAGGGTGTATTCATTTATGCAAATTGGGTTTAGCTCATTTGGTTTTAGGTGGGCATTTTGAACTTTTTCTTCTAATGCTTGCATGAATTTATAGCTGTCTGCATTGCCCATGGCGCGCTGCCCAAAATGAAAGTTTTCTGTAAAAGAATCCCAGGTATAGCTGATAGGGTTTTTCTCTCCCATACCAGGCAAAACATCTGAAATATAGCTTTCAAAAAGGGCTGATGGACTAAATAAAGCAACTTGAGAGGCGTCTAGGTTTTTTCTGTCTTGGTACAAAAGCCATGCGATGCGCTGCAGCATAACAGATGTTTTTCCAGAGCCAGCAATACCTGAGACAAGCATGACCTCTACGTCTTTGTATCTGATAATCTCATTTTGCTCTTTTTGGATTGTTTGAGTGATGTCGCGCAGCTTATCTGAGTGCTGAGCAGACAAGGCTTTAAGCAGTAAGGGGTCTTGAATTGCAACTGTTGTATCAAAATAGGATTTAAGCTTGTCGCGATAAATATCAAATTGACGTCTGCTGCGCAGCTCACAATGTATCTCACGCCCATTTGCCATATAAGAAGTTGCGCCATTTGCTTGATTATAATAGGTCTCTGCAACAGGGCTTCTCCAGTCTATGACAATTTGTTCCATACTGTCAGGGTCGCTCATTGCAGCTTTTCCAATATAGATGTCGTCTTCTTTTTTAAGCTTTGGAAAATAGAGCTTGACCTTGGCAAAATAAGGCTGTTCTAAGAGGAGTCTTGAATTTTTTATATCTGCTACAATACTTTCTTGTTGCTGGTTATAAATATCGATAATGTCGCTTACTTCTTTTATTTCCACAAGGGTTTCTTGATCCATGACATCATCTTCAAAATCTAATGCCAGCTCTTCATGCATGTCGTGAACATCTTTTGCAGCACGTTTTTCGTTTGCTTTAAGACGGCTCATTAAGTGAACATGGATTTGCTGCAAGCGCTCATATACTGCGCTTAGGTGCTCTTGTTCTGTGTTGAAAATTTCGTCCATTTTTAAAACCTTTGAAAGTTTTAGCTTGCCGCTGAGGTGTTCGCCTGCCAAATCAGCGCTACTACCAGCGGTGGCACTCATGCCAAATCAACGGCACTGCCAGTGTGGTGTTCGCCATACTTGCCTTGCCACAAATTTTACTTTGCCGCCAAGCTTGCCGCCAAATTCTCGGCAATTTTTTCAATAAAGTCTTCTGTGGAGAGCTTAGTTGGGTTTTTAAGCGTGGTAATAGCGCTAAGATCTCCTGTCATAAAGCCATCTTCAATCGTTTTGATAGTTGCGTTTTCAAGGTGTTCGCCAAAATCTATCAACGCCTTATTGCCATCGAGCTCACCACGCTTTTTCAAAGCGCCGCTCCATGCAAAGATGGTCGCCACGGAGTTTGTGGAGGTCTCTTGGCCCTTTAGGTGCTTGTAATAGTGGCGCTGAACCGTGCCATGCGCTGCCTCAAACTCCCACCAGCCATGGGGACTTACCAGCACACTTGTCATCATGGCAAGGCTGCCAAAGGCGGTAGAGACCATGTCGCTCATAACGTCGCCATCATAATTTTTGCACGCCCAGATAAAACCGCCGCGACTTCTCATCACGCGTGCCACAGCATCATCAATTAGGGTGTAGAAATATTCAATGCCTGACTTTTCAAATTTGTCCTTGTATTCGCTATTGTAAAGCTTTGCAAATATGTCTTTGAAGTGGTGATCGTAGGTCTTAGAGATGGTGTCTTTTGTTGCAAACCAGAGGTCTTGCTTTGTCTCTAGCGCATAAGAAAAGCAGCTTTTTGCAAAGCCCTCAATGGATGCGTCCAAATTGTGCTGACCTTGTACAATGCCTGCGCTGTCAAATTCATGCACGCAAATACCATCTGCTGGGGTGCCATCTGCTAGGATGCCATCTGCTGGCGTGCCGTCTGTGTGGGTGCCATCTGCTGGCGTGCCATTTGCTGGGGTGCCATCTGCTTGGGTGGCATCTGCTGGGGTGTATACCAGCTCCACTTTGCCAGGTCCTGGTATGCGCATTTCAACATCGCGATACAAGTCCCCATAGGCATGACGAGCAATCGTGATTGGTTGCTGCCAATTTTTGACGTATGGCTCAATACCTTTAACCATAATTGGCGCTCTAAAAACAGTGCCATCAAGCATGGCACGAATAGTCCCATTAGGGCTTTTCCACATTTCGTGCAAGTTGTATTCATCCATGCGCGCAGCATTTGGCGTAATGGTGGCACATTTAACTGCAACGCCGTACTTTTTAGTTGCCTCAGCAGAATCTATGGTCACCTGGTCTTTTGTTGCGTCGCGGTTTTCAAGACCCAAGTCGTAATATTCGGTGTTAAGGTCTATATAAGGGCAGATGAGCTCATCTTTAATCATTTTCCAGATGATGCGCGTCATCTCGTCGCCATCCATCTCTACCAGCGGCGTTTTCATCTCAATCTTAGTCATCTTTTTTCTCCTGTACTATTTTTATTGGCGAACACCTTGCTTATTGGTTCGTCAAATTATCTCTGCTGTCTGCGTTGCCAGTTGCGCTTGCAATTACTTTATTATTGTAGCGCGTACGACTTAAAAGGCAGTGTGAAATTTTTTTGCCAAGAGTATGGCGAACACGTTAAATGTGCATATACGCCAAGCAAGCTTAGTAAGGTAAGCAGCCTATCGCGTTAAACATGGTGAATACGTCAAGCATGGCGAACACACTAAGTACAGTAAACCTTCAAATTGTGCCGCTTTTATTCGCTTTTATTGCATATAGGTTTCACTTTTAGATTTTACAAAAGTGCGTGTTATACTTTTTTAACTACAGGCGATTTTTACCTCTGTTATTTACAGGCATTGCCTCTAGCATTCGTGGGTGATTTGCCCTGTTATTTACGGGCGATTTACCCTGCTGCTTACAGGCAAATTTGCCTCTAGGTAAAAATTAGACAATTATTTTGGTAAGTTTTTGATATATGAAAGTTGGCTTAGATCTCGTGTCTTATGTTTTAGTTCTTAACATCTGTATAGCTGTTGTCATTGTGGCAACCATTGGCGTTTTTATTTTTGGAGTAATAGTAAGCAGAAACCCCGAAAAGCAAAAGCCCGTGATTGTTGCTTTTGTGTGTAACATCATCTTTTTAGTGGCGTTTTTAGCGATTGTGGTGTTCGCCCGCCGCCAAGGTCTTGCACCCATAATGGCAGCTCTATGTGCGGTTTTGCCTATGCTTTCGTATTTTTTGAGCTCAATTTTGTTTAAGCGAAATCAAGAGGGCAAAAAAATGCAATCTGCATGGGGCGGATACGAGGGTCAAGGCAGTTCGCTTGCAGACTTGAGCAACAAAGAAGACGAAAGAATGATGGCTGGCATTGATGACATACCTCAAAGCATTGACGATCTAAAAAATATGGATGCTTTGCAAAGCAGCATTTCGCAAAATGGTGCACTACAAAATGATGCTCTACAAAATGGCGCCTTGCAAAACGTTGATGCGTTGCAAAATGCCGATGCCTTGCAAGCCCAAGACACTAACACAATTGCAGATTCAAAAAAGACAAGTGACCAAGAGTTTAAAGATCAAGGAGTACAACTTGGCACTCATAGTGTTACTAGCTCTGATATTTTTCCGTTTTTGTCTGATATGGATAAAACCCAGCCTATAAAGCCAATTTCTGTTAATAAGGATGGCGAACACCCTGCTAGCGCCGCTAATACAACTAGCGCCTCTGGCGTTGCTGGAGTTAGCGCCTCTAATGCCTCTAATGCCGATAGCACATCTAATGCCGCTGGCGCAAGCGCTGCTACAGCTAAGACAGCCGCCAATCCAACCAAGGCAGCCAAGACAACCAAGACAACCGAAGCTGCCAAAACAACTGAAGCAACCAAGACAAAGGACAGCTCAGATTTAGTTGCCAAAGCGCGCGTTGCTCAAAAAGAAAAAGAATATATTAAAGCCGCAGAACTTTATGCCCAAGCTGCAGGAATGACAACAGATCTTGCAAAACAAAGCAGCTTGGTGCTTGACGAGATTATATGTTATACCATGGCTCAAGAATACGAAAAAGCTAAAAAACTTGCCAATGAGCTGCTTAACTCTAAACGTTTGGATGAAAACTTAGCTGCGCAGCTTAAAGAAGTCGTTGATCTAATGTACTAAGGAAAGCTGCATGGAAAAAGAGCAAAAGCAAACCTTAATACGCATAATTGTTGCACTTATTATTTTCTTTATTGTAGAGGCTTGCAATATTGCAGGGCTTTTTGATATTGGGGCACAAGATGGCGTCTCAACTCAAACAAATGGTGCGGGCGCAGGCTCAGATGCAGGTGTAACTGCGGGCGCGAGCGCAGGCATTAATGGTCTATGGCTTGAGTTCATACTCTTTGCCATCCCTTATTTAATCGCAGGATATGATGTATTACTTGGAGCTTTTAAGGGCATCTTAAAGGGCAAGCCCTTTGGAGAAAAAATGCTCATGACAATTGCAAGTCTTGGAGCGTTTGCGCTGGTGTTTTTTCCAGAAAGTGAGCCGCACATGGCAGAAGGCGCTGCTGTCATGCTGTTTTATCAAGTGGGAGAATTTTTTCAAGACTACGCTGTTGATAGGTCAAGAAAATCAATTGCAGAAATGATGGACATAGCCCCTGAGTATGCTAATTTACAAATGCCAGATGGCAGCATTAAGCAGGTGAATCCTGCAGATGTGCAAAAGGGAGCAAACATCATCATAAAGCCAGGCGAGCGCGTGCCGTTAGATGGAATTATTCAAGAGGGCACATCGCGCCTAGACAGCGCTGCTATTACAGGTGAATCCGTCCCCAAGACCGTGGGACAAGGCGATGTTGTTGTTAGCGGTTGCATTAATTTGGTAGGTGCGCTAACTGTAAAAACAACTGGAACTTATGAGCAGTCTACTGTGTGTCGAATTTTGGAGTTGGTAGAAAAAGCTTCTGAAAGAAAGGCTCGCTCAGAAAACTTTATCACGCGTTTTGCCCGCTACTACACGCCAATAGTTAGCGCTTGCGCGCTTTTGCTTGCCCTGTTGCCGCCTTTGATAATTGGTGCTTCTTGGTCTGAATGCGTTAAAAGCGCGCTGGTGTTTTTGGTTGTGAGTTGCCCATGTGCGCTGGTCATTAGCGTGCCGCTTTCCTTTTTCTCTGGAATTGGCGCAGCTTCGCGCCACGGAATTTTAATCAAGGGCTCAAGTTATGTTGAGACGCTCAGTCAAATTAAAACAGTGGTGTTTGACAAAACAGGAACGCTTACAAATGGCAGCTTTGAGGTGGTGGCGCTGCGTCCCAGCAGTAAAACCACCCCTAAAGAGCTGCTCGAACTTGCGGCTTTTGCAGAAATTTATAGCGATCACCCCTGCGCTATCAGTATTAAAAATGCCTATGAGGGTACGCTGGATGCAACGCGCGTTAGCAAAGTTGAAGAAAAAAGCGGGCAGGGCATTAGCGCTCATGTTTTGTATGGCGAACACCCCAGTGGAATTGCTACGGACGTTTCTCCCAATGAAAACTCCACGGGCGTTCGCCCTGATGAAGACTTTAGTGAGCAGTCGGGTGTTTGCCAATCACTAAATGAAGCTGACGAGCAGTCGGGTGTTCGCCCTGATGAACACCCTAATGAAA
>CAVEKR010000040.1:0-8762 GCA_963616365.1 Bacteroidaceae bacterium | reverse complement strand
CAAAACTGCACGGATTTTTCTTCTTCACACAACTAATAATGGCGAACACCACACGCGCTTTAACCTTTTTCATGGCGAACACCACACGCGCTTTGATACAGTGCTAAAAGCGCAGTTCACTTTCTTAGTAAACTTTTAAGGGCGAGGGTGGCGCACTCCTTGCTCAAACAGTACGCCCGTTTTTTTTACAAGCGTTCCATTAATCATCATCCAAAAATTACCTGTAGACTTTTAGTAGGTCACGAGCTAGATTTTTCACGAATTTGCACACCTACGTGCGCAAAACTGCTGGCTTTTAGTAGCTCGCAAGCTAGATTCATCAGCGTTCAATATGCGCGCAAGGCGCATATTTCACGCTTCTGAATGACGATGAAAGGGAATGTTTTACCTGCTCAAGATGGGTACATTCCATTAATTGGCATGTCAAAACAAACGCATATAATGCTTTTAAAGGCGTTTCATCAACCGTCATCTTGAAGTTTTGCTAACGCGCTTTTTGTGCGTTAGTAAAACTGAAAGATCTAGTCAGCGCCCTACTAAAACCAGCAGGTCTTATTCAAGATCACCTCATCAATCACCATGCAAAAATAGGCACATATAACGCTTTACACGCAACCAACCTGCAGAAAAATTGAAGGTTTTCATAAAAGTTACACTATGAAAGCCCATAAGCAGCACTAACAGGCTATAATATAGGACTGGTTTAACTTTTGCGGTTAGATTTTAAAAACAAGCTTGCGCTTAAGCGTGCTCAAAAAAACAAAACGGCACTTAGCCACAAAAAAGCAAAACGTGCCCAAGCCGAGCTGCACGCGCCCAAGCTGTGCAAAAAGCCAAGCCGCACTAAAAGCTGTGGAAAAGCTGCGCACGCCAAAAACAAGCCGCACTAAAGCAACTAAAGCAAGGTGCGCCCGAGTTAAACCGCGTGCACCCGAATTAAACTGCGCGCACCCAAGTTAAACCGCACTAAAACAAAGTAAAAAAACAAGGAGAAACTATGGGAATGCTTGATAGCGTCAATTTAGATGCAAGTATTGAAAAAATAGATTACAAGTCGCAAAAAGAGCTGCTCATCTCTAACGAACTGCCGCTAGAGCAGCAAGCGCACCTAGCAGAAATTCCAGTTGTGATGGTCTTTGAAGGTTGGGATGCTGCAGGTAAGGGCAGTCGAATTTCTGATTTGGTGGTGCAACTAGACCCGCGCCTATGCCATGTCTATGTTATTGGAGATCCAATAGGTTATGAAGCGCGCCTCCCCTTTATGCAGCGCTTTTGGGATAAAATTGCCTCGCACGGGCAGGCGACTATCTTTGATCAATCTTGGTATAGGAGCGCTATTTCTGTTTTGGCAGAAAGCGACTCAAAGAAAAAGCGCAAAAAACGCGCCAAGGAGTTTGGCCAATCAATAGATAAAATTGGCAGCGCTTATGGGGACCAAAACACAAGCGAGCTAGAAATGCTTGCTTCTTCTATTTACAGCTTTGAAAAGCAGATGGCAGATGATGGATATTTGATTATCAAGTTCTTCTTGCATATTTCTGAGAAAGAACAGAAAAAGCGTCTTGAAAAGCTGGCAGGAGACCCTGCTACTGCATGGCGAGTAAGCAAAAAAGACTTTAAGCACAACGAGCGCTATAAAGAGCTTTATAAGGTAACAAACAAGCTGCTAGACAAAACAAACTTTGAGTTTGCTCCTTGGCATGTTATCAGCGCAACAGATAGCAGAAACGCAAATCTAGAAATTGCAAACACCTTAGCTGAGCAGCTAAAAGCTGCCATTAAGCAAAAGGAAGCTTCAAAAAATGACAGGCAGGCAGAAATGGAAGCGCGTGCGCGTGCAGAGCGCGAAAAACAAATTGGCGATGCAAGCCAGTTGCTATCTGCGTTTCCGCTGGTTAAAGTCCCTAATTTGAATGAGGTTTCTCACGATAAGGCCTTAGAAGAAGACGAATACAGACGCAAGCTCAAAAAGGAGCAAAAAAAGCTTGCGCATTATGGGCAGCTTTTGCATGAAGAAGAAATACCGATGATGCTTGCCTTTGAAGGCTGGGATGCCGCAGGCAAAGGCGGTGCCATCAAGCGAATTGCACGCGCTTTGGATGCAAGAGGATACAATGTTGTTCCAAGTGCGTCTCCGTCTTGGGAAGAAAAACATCACCCATTTTTGTGGCGTTATTGGAAAAACCTTCCGCGCACAGGCCACGTTGCTTTTTATGATCGCACCTGGTACGGGCGCGTTTTGGTGGAGCGCATTGAGGGCTTTGCCACGCAGGCAGAATGGCAGCGCGCATATGACGAGATAAACGAGTTTGAATGGGAAATGCAACAATGGGGCGCAATCCTAATCAAATTCTGGATCAATGTTAGTGCTGACGAACAACTTGCTCGCTTTGAAGCCCGCATGAATAACCCCGCAAAGCGCTACAAGATAACTGATGAGGACTGGCGCAATAGAGAGAAAAACGATCTCTATTTTACCTGCATAAATGATATGCTGCGCCTGACTTCTACAGAGTATGCGCCCTGGCACATCATTGAATCCGACAACAAATATTACGCTCGCGTTAAAGCGCTAAAGACGGTAAATGCCGCTATTGAAAAGCGGTTGGGGTTGTAGGAAGGTCGGCGTTAGTAGCGGCCAGATTTTTATGGCGAACACCACACTAGAATCTAGACATTGCCTAAACGTAACGCTAGAACTAGCAGGGTGTTCGCCATTATAAGCGCAAGCAAGCAAAGCAAAGGAACACATAAACACACGCGCCGCACAAAAAATCAAGCGCCGCTAAAGCCCGCCGCAACACAGCAAAGCTACAAAACTAGCAGGGTGTTCGCCATCCAAAAAAGGAAAAAAGAAAGGTCATCCATGGAAAACACGCAAAAAGACAGCATCGATGCAACAATAAGTGAATCAATAGATAAAGCAAAGATTTTGCAAACGCAGGTCAAAAAGCCTGATAGGGCTTATGATGTAAGCTATACGCAAAACAGGGAGCTTTCTTGGCTTGCTTTTGAAGAGCGCATGCTTGAAGAGGCTTCGGATAAAAGTGTCCCGTTGTGCGAGCGGCTGACCTTTGTAAGCATTTTTACGACAAACCTCGATGAGTTTTTCCGTGTGCGTGTGGGCAGTTTGTATGATTTGAGCACATGGACGCCTAATGCTAAGGACAATAAAACGCTCATGACCCCAGATGAGCAGCTTGAAGCTATTTTTTCTGCTGTAAAGCCGCTGATAAAGCAGCGCGACAAGGTCTATAAGCAGATAATGAAGGAGCTTTCTGCCTATGACATAGAAGAAATAGATATTGATGCGTTAAAGAAGAAAAAGCGCAAGTGGGTTCGTGAGTATTTTCGTGCCCTTGCCCACCCCTTGCTTTCTGCGCAAGTGATTGACGAGCGCCATCCTTTTCCGTTTTTGCGCAATAAGGCACTCTATATAGCTGCGCTTTTGACAGACAAAAAGGGCAAGCAGCACATGGGCATGGTGCCAATCCCGCAAGAGTTGCCTCAATATATCACTAATCCAGAAAATCCTTTGCATTTTTTGCGAATTGAAAGCTTGGTTTTGCACAGCATAGATGACCTGTTTTGCAACTACACAGTATCGGATGCGTGCATAATTTCTGTTACCCGCAATGCTGATATTGATTTTGACGAAGACAAATTTGACGATGCAGAAGTTGATTATCGAACGTTTATGTCGCGCATGCTCAAAAAACGCAACAGGTTAAACCCTGTGCGCCTTGAGGTAGAAGGCAAGCTGTCGCCAAAGCTGGCAGACAAGTTGCTCCCGCGCCTTAACTTGAAAGAAAACCAAGTCTTTAGCAGCAAATGCCCTCTTAACACCACTTGGGCGTTCTCTTTAGAATCAAAGCTTCCCGCTGAGCTTAAGGCAGAGCTTTGCTATAGCCCCTATCAGCCGCGCGACTCAAAGATTTTTGACTATAACCGCAGCTTGATTGAGCAAATCAAAGAAAAAGACCGCGTGCTGTTTTATCCTTACGACTCAATGCGTCCGTTTCTTAACGTGCTCAAAGAGGCAGCTTCTGATAAGGACGTTATTTCTATTAAGATTACGCTGTATCGTTTGGCGTCCGATTCTCGCGTTGCAACATATTTGGCAGAGGCCGCAGAAAACGGCAAAGAAGTTACCGTTTTGATGGAGCTGCGCGCGCGCTTTGACGAGGCCAACAATATTGAATGGTCCAAGCGCATGGAAGAGGCAGGCTGCCACATAATCTATGGTCCAGATGGGTATAAGTGCCACTCAAAGATTTGCCTTATCACCCGCAGAGAGGGCAATCAGGTAAAAAATATCGTTCAAATTGGCACAGGAAACTACAACGAAAAAACCGCTCGCCTTTATGCTGATATTTGCGTTATGACTGCTAATGAGCGCATTGGAAGAGACGCGCTGGCGTTTTTCCAAAACATGCTCATTGGAAATTTAAACGGCGCGTATGAAACCTTGCTGGTAGCGCCTTCAAACATGAAGGCCACATACCTTGCCTTGATGGACAAAGAGATTGCCAAAGGATCAGCTGGTCGCATCATGTTAAAGGCAAATGCCTTAACAGAAAGAAACGTCATTGACAAGCTAAAAGAGGCAAGTTGCGCTGGCGTGCAGGTCTACTTGAACTTGCGCAGCATTTCTTGCCTGATCCCTCATATCAAGGGCAAGACCGAAAACATCCACATCAGAAGCGTTGCGGGTCGCTTTTTGGAGCACGCGCGCGTCTATTGCTTTGGCTCGGGAGAGAGCCAGCAGGTATACATCAGCTCGGCGGACTTGATGACTCGCAATCTGGTGCACCGCGTAGAAATTGGGCTTCACATCATGGATGAGCAGGTCAAAAAGTCAATCCTGCTCTACATGGAAAAGCTCTTTGCAGACAACGTCAAGGCTCGCGAGCTCCAAGCTGATGGGAGCTATGTTTTGCCTGAAAAAGAGGAGACTCAAGCGCCTATTTGTGCTCAACAATATTTTGCCGAACACCCCTTACAGGATGAAAAGGCTTATCAAAAAACAACAAGGCATAAAAACGAGCATGGCGTTCGTCATGATAACGCTAACGTTACTGATAATGAAGCTAGTAAAAGCGGATTCTTTCAACGCCTGCTTGCGAGCTTTAAAAGCGAATAGTTAAAGATTAAGTTGGCATATTTTCTTGGCGAACACCTTATTTATGGCGAACGCCCTATTAGTCAAGTGGCATGCGGGCGATTGGGTCTGCGTCAAGGGAGATAAATTGCTGCTTTTTGTAGAGGTCGCAGGCGGCAGCGCCAATCATTGCGGCGTTGTCTCCGCAGTCGGCTAGCTTTGGATAAAGCACGCGGATGTTGTGCTTTCCGAGCTCGGTTTTTAGGGCTTCTCGCAGGGCATCGTTTGCGGCAACTCCCCCGCCAAGGCAAAGCAAATGGGTGTCAACCTGGTTGCAAGCATTGAGCGCTTTTGAAACCTGCACATCAATAACCGCAGCTTGAAAGCTTGCTGCCAAATCTGGCAAATTGATTTTGATGCCTGCATCGTTTTGCTTTTTTATGTATGTGATTACAGAAGTTTTAAGCCCGCTCAAAGAAAACGATAGGTCTCCGCTGTGCAGCATGGCTCGCGGAAAATGAATTGCTTTACTATTGCCCTCTTTTGCCAGCTGGCTCAAAATTGGTCCTCCAGGGTATCCCAGCTTTAGGGCTTTTGCCACCTTGTCAAAGGCTTCTCCAACGGCATCATCTAAGGTAGAACCCAAAGTCTCGTAGCTCCCCCACTTTTTTACGTGCACAAGCATTGTGTGCCCACCAGAAACAAGCAAGGCAACAAAGGGTGGCTTTATTTTTGGGTCAACAAAAAGATTGGCATATAAGTGCCCTTCCAAGTGGTTCACCCCGATAATTGGCAGGTCAAGAGCAAAACCTAGGCTTTTTGCAAAAGCAAGACCAACCACAAGGCAGCCCACAAGACCTGGACCTTGTGTAACAGCAATTGCATCTAGATCTTTATAGCAAATATTTGCCTGCTCAAGTGCCTTTTCTACAACAGCTACTATGGCTTCTATGTGCTTTCTTGAAGCAATTTCTGGAACAACGCCACCAAAGCGAGCATGAAAATTAATCTGGCTTGCAATAACACTGGAGCACACTTGGCGGTTTCCATCTAGTATCGCAGCTGCTGTCTCATCACAAGAGCTCTCTATGCTCAAGATTAGTGGGTGGGGTTTGGTACTTTTCGTATTACTACTGAACTCTGTTTTGAGGTCGTTTTTATCATTTGTACTGTAATTGGCAACGCCACTATTATAATCTGCAACGCCACTTTCCGGTATCTTACCTGCTTTTTCTTTTAAAGCAGCGCGCTCGTTTTCTTCTGCATCAGAAAGTCTTGTATAAATTGGCAGCAAAGTTGCTGCATCTCCTGAGCCTTGCTCACCAGTTTTTAGCGCTTGTGCAAAAGCATATAAAAGACCGCTCCCAGTCGGTGCCCATAGCTCTTCATCTGCGCAAGTATATCCTGCTTCTTCAAAAATATCACGATACTTTATAAGCCCGTTTCCCATGCATAACAAGCTTTTCTTTTCTTGGGCAAGGCGCTTGATTGTGTCTTCGGGTTTTTCTACCGTATAAGGCTCAAGGCGGCAAACAAGGTGCTCGTCAGGCTTTTTGAGCGTGTAAAGAGAAGGGTAAACTTCTTTTCGCATGGCATCGTCAATTACGGCGATTTTGCTGGTTATGCCAGAAGCGTATGCCTTATGAGCGATTGCATCCAATGTTGAGACTCCAAAAAGCGGGCAGCCAATCGCGCAAGCAAGACCTTTAGCGGCTGCAACGCCAATGCGTACGCCAGTAAAAGAACCAGGACCTCTTCCCACCACTATTGCATCTATGTCAGAGATTTTGAGGTGGTCGCCCTCGGCTAGACAGTCGTCCTCAGCTAGGTGGCCATCCTCAGTCAAGGGTTCGCCATCTCCTTTTTGAGGCGCAGCGCTACCGTGGTGTTCGCCATTATTATCTTGAGCTATGTTTTGAATTGGGACACTTTTGAGCATTTTGTCAATGCGGCAAAGAAGTTCCACGTTGGCTCGCCTGTTTGCGGGCGCATTTGCCTCCGCCAAAATCTCGAGCGTGCCGTCCTGCTTTATGTGACCGCAAGCCAGCGCCAAGACCTCCGTGGCGCTGTCGATTGCCAAACATATGCCTTGGCTGAACTGGTTTTTGTCCGTGGTTTGCATTGGATTTTTTTGCTGCTGATAAGGCGTCTGCTACTTGTTGCTAATGTCTGTGAGAATGCGCTGACCGTCTGAAATGGTATTTCCTTGGATTATAACCTGGCCGTCATCTGTGGTGTCAATGACCTGCACCTGGTGCTGCTTGGTGGTATTGTCGTTGTAGACGACCTCGACGTAGGAATAAGTTGCCTTTTGGGAGAGCGCCGTTTTTGGCACGTAGTAGACCGCGCTAAACTCTTTGAGCTCGATAGCTGCGCTAATTTGTATCCCGACCTTTGCGTCATCGGTTTTGTCTAGAGTTAGATCTACCTCGTAGACTAGCTCTTGGCTGTTTGTGCTATCTGTTGAGTCTGTCGTGTTTGAGTTGGAGCTTGTGTCAGAGGTGCTGGACGTGGTGGAGCCGCTGGATGACGCGGCGCTGGAATTACTGGAATTGCTGCCCGCGCTAGACGACGTCGATGTCGAAGCGTCGCTTGAATTTGAAGAGGTAAAAGATGCAGAAGCAGTGGCAGAAGCATTTGTTGGGACATCAGCAATCTTTGAAACGGTTGCATTTATCTTTTTGCCTGGTAAAGAATCAGAAGTGATGGTTGCGCTCAGCCCAACAGAAATAGTGCCAACCTGAGCTGCAGGAATATAAGCCTTGGCAAGTATGGTGCTTAAATCTGCAATCTGCATGGCAGCCCCTTGGGCATTGACGGTTTGCGTTGTCATGCCTTTTTGCACCCTTGATTCAACCACCGTGCCAGAGCTGGGTGCTTTTACGGTAAGCTTTTCTGCTTTGGCAAGTGCATTATCATAACTTGTCTTTGCTGCGTTAGATGTCTTTGTGGCAGTGTCTACCTGCGATTGCGCGCGATTTACCTCTGCTTGAGCATCACTTATTGCATTGTCATATGAAGAAAAATCTTGAGTAGAACTGCTTGTAGAAGAGCTAGATGAGTTGTTAGAATTTGCGTTATTGGCATTATTTGCGTTATTGACAGCGTTGGTTTTATTGTTTTGGGCAGTCTTTAAGTTTGCGTTTGCATTATTTAGCGCCACATTGGCGTTTTGAAGGGCTGCACCTGCACTATCATAAGCGCTCTTTGCTTGATTGGCTTCTTGGGTAATCTGGGAGTTTTCTATGATGAACAAAATGTCACCCTCTTTAACAGCTGCTCCAGAAGAGACCCTGACCTCACTAATTGTACCATCGACCTCTGGGCTTACTGCAGAACTAGAAGAAGCTTGAAAAGTTCCATCTATATTGACTGTGGAGATGTATTTTGAAGCTGTTAGCTGAGTTGTCTGTGCCTGGCCAATGCTTCTGACATGCCCAGTAAAAAATTGGGTGAACAGATAGGCACATGCCACAAAAATAATGGCAGCAGCAACAACGATGGCAACAATAATAGCAACAAGCTGCTTATTATTGCGCGTCAATTTGTTATCTTTTTCAGGTATATTCATATCCTTACTTCAAAACTTCCAATCAATAGCTTTAATGCTGTGATGGCGTACTATAGTGGAGCTCATCCCAAAAAAGTCTAAGCCATAATC
>CAVEKR010000039.1:7757-8835 GCA_963616365.1 Bacteroidaceae bacterium | reverse complement strand
TCCTCAAGCATTGCGCGAAAAAATAGCGATGTTTTGCGATGTGAGTACAGAAGGCGTCTTTGCCTGCGAAGACGCACCGAGTATTTATGAAATTCCAATGAGGCTTCATGCACAGCATTTTGATACTTTTGTGCTTGAGCGCCTTGGGCTTAATAAGAAAAAAGCAGACCTAAGCAGCTGGCAGGCTTATTTGGATGCAGCAGCTGCTTGTGAGGGTCAAGTTGATATTGCAATTGTGGGCAAATATGTTGATTTGCCAGATGCTTATCTTTCTGTTATCGAGGCATTGCGCCATGCTGGCGTTGCAAATAACGTCAATGTTAATGTGCACTTAGTCGATGGAGAAGAGCTTATTGGTGGTAAAACCTCTGCTCATGCAAATAAAGTGCTCAAGCAATTTGATGCAATCTTGGTGCCAGGAGGCTTTGGCGAGCGTGCATTTGAGGGAAAAATCATAGCAGCTCATTATGCCCGCGAGAAAAAAGTGCCTTTCTTAGGAATTTGCCTAGGCTTGCAAGCTTGCGTGTGTGAGTTTGCTCGCAATGTAGCTCATATGCAAGATGCTTCAAGTGCAGAGTTTAGTGACAAGCTAGAATATCCCGTCATTGATTTAATGCCAGAGCAAGAAGATGTAGAAAAAAAGGGTGGAACTATGCGCCTTGGAGCGTATCCTTGCAAACTTGCAGATGGCAGCTTGGCGCAGCGCCTTTATGGCGATGCAGTTGTGTATGAGCGCCACCGCCATCGCTATGAGGTAAATAATCAATTCCGTCAGCAACTCATCGATGCTGGTCTTGTGGTTTCTGGAGTTTCTCCAGATAATAGGCTTGTAGAGATAGTAGAGCTTAGCAATCATCCTTACTACATTGCAAGCCAGGGACACCCTGAGTTTAAGTCGCGCCCAACTAGAAGCCATCCGCTTTTTTCTGGTCTTGTTCATGCTGCTACTGAATACCGCGCCAAGTGTCGTGTGCAGGATGAGTCCCACACATAAACTAAGCACTGCGTGTAAATAAACTAAACGCCATGCGTAAATCAAACGTCATGCGTATGCTACTTACAAAATAGTGAACAATAA
>CAVEKR010000039.1:0-7747 GCA_963616365.1 Bacteroidaceae bacterium | reverse complement strand
TGTTCATGCTGCTACTGAGTATCGTGCCAAATATCGTGCGCAGGACGAGTCCCACGCGTAAACTAAGCGTCATGCGTAAATCAAGTGTCATGCGTAAATCGTCTGACGCGCGCAAGCTACTTACAAAACAGTGAGCAAAAACGCGCCAGCAGCATGCAAAAAACGCACTTGCACCATGTAAAAGCGCACTTACAGCATGCAAAAACGCGCCCATAGCAATAGGATTTCCCAATTTTGCCACGTGAAATAAAGGCTACACCACATATCAATCTAGGTTCTTTTGCAAAAGATCTTGACGAATACCTTGTCTACCTGTT
This sequence comes from Bacteroidaceae bacterium, assembly GCA_963616365.1. GTDB lineage: Bacteria > Actinomycetota > Coriobacteriia > Coriobacteriales > QAMH01 > CAVAWX01. The sequence goes on along the minus strand of CAVEKR010000039.1, from coordinate 7,430 downwards.
AGTAGAACGGGGGCTTTCGCAGGCAAGTATAGATTCGTATGAAGCAGACCTAAAAGACTATTTGAGTTTTTTAAGCGGCATAGGCAAAAAGAGCTATGAAGAGATTTTGCGTGAAGACATAGTTGCCTACATGCAAGATTTGCGCGACAGAAAATATGCCTCAAAAAGCGTGGAGCGCCACATTGCTGCTGTTAAAGGGTTTCATCGCTTTATTGTTACAGAAGGCATAACGCAAAAAAATCCTGTGAGTTTTGTGCCTTTGCCAAAGGTAGAAAAATCTCTGCCACAAGTTCTAAGCATTGATCAAGTAAACGCCTTGCTTGACCAGCCCTTTGAAAAAACTCCATCTGGCATGCGTGATAAGGCAATATTAGAGTTGCTTTATGGTTGTGGGCTTAGGGTGAGCGAGCTGGTTAATCTAGACTTTGCTTCTCTTTTGCTTGAAGATGACATTTTGCGCATAAAAGGCAAGGGCAATAAGGAGCGCTTTATTCCCATTTTAGGCTCGGCGCGCCATGCACTAGATGCTTATCTAAAACATGCAAGGCCACAGCTTCATTGCAAAAAAAGAGCTATTGTTGATCAAAGCGCAATATTTTTGAATGTGCGGGGCAGACGCATTACAAGGCGCGCTGTGCTAAATATTGTAGAGCAGGCAGGAAAGCAAGTTGGCTTGGATGGATTGCACCCGCACTTGTTGCGCCACAGCTTTGCAACGCATATGCTCGAAGGGGGCACTGACCTGCGCGTTTTGCAAGAAATGCTTGGGCATAGCGATATATCAACAACCCAAATTTATACTCATCTAGACCGCAGTCATATTCGAGAAGAATACCTAAGCACTCATCCGCGGGCGGCTTTAAGTGTAAACAAGAAGTCATAATAATTTTCTTTGAGTTGCTGTATAATTCATGACAACTATGTCTTAGGGCAACTGTGGCTTGTAACGATTGTAATTTACAGAAGCCCATGGCTTTTAATTTTGGGATGGACTTTATAAAAAGCCCCGCGCGCGAGTCATAAAGCCCTGCAAAAGAGCCCTGCAAAAGGGCTATGTAAAAAAATTGAAAGGACGCATAATTTATATGCAACTTTTTGCAATATGCATATCAATAATTGGAATCTTGGTGCTTGCCAGCTTGATTATTGGCCTTATACGAGCACGTTCGCTCAGTGAGCGCTCCTCGTCTGTGGCGGCCTTTGTCATGCAGGTTATAATCATTGCGCTGTTTTTAATTCTTGTGTGCTTGCTAAAGCAAAAAGGCGCTGTGCTAATTGTGCTTGCTTGTAGCTGTGCGGTGCTGCCAATTTTGGCATACGCCATGACGTTTTTCTTTACCCAAAAAAAGCAGCGCAAGCAAATTTTGCAAGATAAGCAAAACCAAGCCCTCTACATGCAGCAATTGATTAGCATTAAGCAGGCAAACGCGCAAAGAAACGCTATTTCTGCATCAGGTGCTGCAAAAGAAGTCTCCATCCCTTACAGCGATGCGCAAATTATCGCAATCACAAAGAGGCTGCTTGAGAGCCAAAACATCGATTATTCAACTTTGGCGCCGCAGCAAAAACAGGCGCTCCAGCAATATTATAAGAAGCAAATTATACAGGCTGTCAAGCTCAAGCAGGCAAAACAAGCCGAAGCAGCACGTCAGATTCGTTTGCAACAGCAAGCCCAGGCGCAACAGCAGGCACAAGCGCAACAACAAGCGCAACAGCAAGCTGAGCAGCTAAAACGATTACAGCAACAACAAGCCCTCCAAATCCAACAGGTACGTCAAGCTGCACAAATCCAGCAGATGCGTCAAGCTCAACAATTGCAACAAATAAAGAGGCAGGTTAAAGAAGAGCATGGCGAACACTCTAATAATGGCGAACACCCTGCTCAAACCGCCGCTAAAAATAATGGCGAACACCCCACGCCTAACACTCAAGAAAAACCAGCAGCTACAGCTGATGGTCAAGATAAATCCGCAGAAAATCCAGTAGGCGCGTCTGTCGCTCAAGACAAACCTGCCGTTCAAGACAAACCAATAGATAAACCAGAAGACAAAAAGAACTAGCTAAATTCAAAACGCTTACATGAAACAAAGAACACATGCTGATACGCAATCGCATTTAGCGCAAAAAAAGCAGCGCAAAAAGAAAAAGCTCGCCATTTTGCTTATTGTCAGTGTGGTGTTCGCCATTATAGTGGTAACTATTTTTTTGTTCTTGCATTTTCTGAATAAAAGTAACGAGAATAATTCTTTTCATGCCAGTTCAGAGACAATCGCCGAGCTAGAAAGCGGTAAGGCGTATACGCTTGGTCAGGCAACGAGCGCTTCTCAATCTGAAGAGGAGGGGCGCGTTGCTAATATTTCGATTGCTTCTTCGGACCTAAATAATTGCCAAATTGGTCCTGGCGAGGTTTTTTCTGTAAACGAGATTTTGCACGACACCACCAAAGACCTGCGATACGCTGAGGCACCTGCCTTTAACGGGGACGGCTCGAGTATGGAGCGCGGCGGCGGGATTTGTCAGGTGGTCTCCACCCTTTATCTTGCTGCAATCCAGGCGGGTCTTGAGATTGTCGAGCGCCACCCCCATAGCATTGCAGTTGATTACACGTCCATGGGCCTTGATGCGACGGTGAGTTATGGAACTTATGACCTCAAGCTAAAAAACAATTACAACAGGACGGTCTTTTTGCAGCTCAGCAGCGTTGGGCAGACGGCCAAGGCTTCGATTTTGAGCTTTGAGCCTTTTGACAGCCAGACCATCTCGCGCAAGTTGAGTTCTGAAATTGTAAATAGCTATTCGGATAGCAACGAGCCTGGCGTCAACTATTATGAGGTCAAGTCCTATCTTGCCACTTATACTGACGGTCAGATGACCCAAAAAGAAGAGGTCTCAGACGACACGTATCGCGCAACTAATGGTTAGTGATTCGGTTGATGGTTTCTTAAAGGCGCTGGTAGGAGCTATTATGGCGAACACCACAGTCGAATGCACCTCTGCTTAAAACAACCGAGCGTAACGCATTGTGATACATATGGCAGGGGTGTTCGCCATTAAAAATATTGCGAATTAGAGCAAAATGCTAGTCTGATATATCGATATCGTGAATGCAGGTGGGGCATTCTGGAATATCGATGTTAAGGGCTGCGCAAGAAAGCGCGCGCAAATCCTCGATGGAGGCACTATAGCATGCAAGTGCATCAATCCAGCGGCGCAGGCATGCGCGCCCCTCGTCTGTAAGAGAATAAACCCTGCGTGCAGGCCCTGATTCTGCTGTGTCCCACTCACTTGTTACGAGGCTGTTGTTTTCCATCTGCTTTAAGATGCGATACACCCCAGTTGGATCTGGAGAGTTTCCTGCAAACATTGGACCTTGGGTCATCTGCTGAACTATCAAATAGCCATGCAAGGGCTTGTCTGCAGCAGCTAAAACTGTCAAGATTGATGGGTGCGTAAGGCGGCTTAAGCTTTTGCCTAGCTGGGCACATTCGCTTAGGTCGCTTTCAGATTTTGGGTGGCACGCAGACCACATATGTGTTGATTTCTTTTTATCCATGCCCTTTATTTTAGCGCTTTATTTGCCAGAATGTGTGAAGAAAAATGATGAAGTTTGCTAAAAGTTGGAAATGCGCAAGGTTGGGGGCGTCCAAAGTTAGGGGCGCGTCTAAAGTTTGGAGCGCTCAAATCCGAGAGTGCCCAAAGCTTAAGGCGCGTGCTATAATTAGCGTTTTGGTTGGAATATGCGGAAGCGTCAAGGCTCGCATAAAGCAGGCGCGCGTGGCTCAGAAACTGGCGTGTTCACGCTTATGCACTGGCGCCACGCAACAAAAGCTGCGAATTTACAAAGCAGGCACGCTCATAAACTGAGGCCACGTCATAAGAGCTGCGAATTTATAGAGCAGGCACGCTCATAAACTGAGGCCACGTCATAAGAGCTGCAAATTTATAAAGAAAGGTCAAAGGATACCATGCCTATAAAAGTGCAAAACGATTTACCCGCAAAAGCGGTGCTTGAAGACGAGAACATTTTTGTAATGGATGAGAATCGCGCAACAGCGCAAGATATTCGTCCGCTAAAGATTGCGCTTTTAAACTTAATGCCGCTTAAAGAACAAACAGAGCTTGACATCTTGCGTTCTTTGTCAAACACCCCGCTGCAAGTTGATGTTACATTTATAATCCCAAGCACACATGAAGCAAAAAATGCAAGCGTATCTCACTTAAACCGCTTTTATCAAACTTTTGACGAGGTCAAAGAAAAGCGCTTTGATGGCTTTATTATCACAGGTGCACCTATTGAAAACCTAGAGTTTGAAGAAGTGGATTTTTGGGATGAGATGTGTGAGGTAATGGATTGGTCAAGAGACCATGTTACAAGTACAATCTATCTTTGTTGGGGGGCACAAGCAGGTCTTTATCATCACTATAAAATAAAAAAGCATCAACTCCCGCAAAAGCTATTTGGAGTTTTTAAGCACAAGGTTATTGACAGAAAAGTTCCTCTTTTAAGGGGCTTTGACGATGAGTTTTTAATGCCACATTCACGCCATACCGAGATTGATATACAAAAGGCTGAAAACGACCCAAGGCTCAAAATTCTTGCCAAAGGGGACGAGGCAGGAATTGGAATTGCAATGGCTGACAATGGCAGAGAGATTTATATTTTGGGCCACCCTGAATACGAACGCCGCACTCTTGATGCAGAGTACAAGCGCGATAAAGCCAAAGGTCTAGATACTGAAATTCCAAAGAATTATTATCCAGAAGATAACCCTGAAAATAAGCCGCTTTTAACGTGGAGGGCGCACGCAAATAATATCTATACAAATTGGCTAAACTACTACGTTTATCAAATTACTAGATATAACCTCTACGGTGCGCCAACCACGTTTCATACTTCGTATTAAGCTTCTTGCTGCTAGGGCGTTCGCCCTGCTAAAAAACCTCATTGCTAGTGTGGTGTTTGCCCGCACAAATGCCGCTACTTCACGGGTGTTCGCCATAATAAACGCTATGTGGCGCGCTCACAAAAAGACCGCTGGGCGGCGGCTTTTAAACAAAAGACAGCGCGTGTTCCACATCGGCAATGAGGTCAGCTGCATCTTCAAGACCGCAAGAAAAGCGAACCAAATTAGGATAAATGCCCACCTCTTCAAGCTCGGCATCGCTTAGCTGCCTGTGAGTTGTGCTCGCAGGGTGCAGACAGCACGTGCGCGCATCGGCCACATGAGTCTCAATCGTGCCAAGCTCAAGGTGCTTCATAAACTCAAGAGCAGCCGCTCTACCACCTTTAACTCTAAATGAGAGGACGCCACAGGTGTTGCCATTCATGTATTTTTGCGCCAAAGCAAAATATTTGTCGCTTTCAAGACCTGGGTAGCGCACGCTTTCGATTTTGTCCGATGCGGTCAAAGCTTTGGCCACCTCGTAAGCGTTTTTGCAGTGCTTTTGCATTCTAACGTGCAGCGACTCAAGACCCAAATTGACCAAAAACGCATTTTGAGGTGCTTGAATAGAGCCAAGGTCTCTCATTAGCTGAGTTGTGCACTTTGTAATAAATGCCCCCGCATTGCCAAATGTTTTGGCATAAACTACGCCATGATACGACTCGTCGGGCTCATTAAATGAAGGGAACTTATCTGGATGAGCCGTCCAGTCAAATTCGCCCTTGTCAATGATTGCGCCGCCAACCCCAGAGCCGTGACCGTCCATGTATTTGGTGGTTGAGTGAACAACAATGTCGGCGCCAAAATCAAAAGGCTTGCAGTTTATAGGCGTAGCAAAAGTGTTATCGACAATCAAGGGCACGCCGTGTTCGTGCGCGGCTTTTGCAAACTTTTCAATATCTAAAACAGTCAAAACTGGGTTTGCAATCGTCTCTCCAAAGACAGCTTTTGTGTTTGGCTTGAAAGCAGCGTTGAGCTCTTCTTGCGTGCAATCAGGGTCAACAAAGGTAAAGTCAATGCCCATCTTTTTCATCGTCACATTAAAGAGATTGTACGTGCCTCCATAAATTGCATTTGAGCAGACAACGTGATCCCCGCATTGAGCAAGATTAAAAACAGAAAAAAAGCTGGCAGCCTGACCAGAAGACGTTAGCATTGCCGCAGCTCCGCCCTCTAGCTCGCAAATTTTTGCAGCAACGTTGTCATTGGTCGGATTTTGCAGCCTGCTATAAAAATAGCCAGTCGCTTTTAGGTCAAACAGGTCGCCCATAGCCTCGCAGGTGTCGTACTTAAATGTTGTGCTTTGAATAATCGGAACCGCCCTGGGCTCGCCATTTTCTGGCTTGTAGCCGCCTTGAACACACAAAGTGCCCTGGCCGTAGTTTTGCTCTTGGTTTTGTTCATGGTTTTGCTCGGGGCTTTGTTCATGGTTTTGCTCGGCGTCTTGTTTGGTGTTTTGCCCATAGTTTTGTTCGGCGTCTTTTTGCATAAGTTTGCTCCTTTGAATTCGGTTTGAAAAAAGTATGCAAATCATACAATAATGCGCTTGAATTGTAAAGGTGGCGTAGGTGGTTTAGGTGGCGAACACCACGGTACGAGTTAGCTTGTGTTAACTTGCAAGGTGTTTGTGGGTTGGTGTTTGTAGGATTTGTGTGTCGCGGACGCAGGCAAATTTTCATGGCAGCACGAGTTGGCGCTTGTAGGGGAGCGCGGGTTGGTTTGCAGAAGCGTTATAGTGAATTATCTCGCAGTGTATTCAACGTGCGGGTTTGGCTTGCAGACAGCTAAGTGCCACCTGTCTATTTTGGAGCGCAGAATTTGTTCGCATTTGCTTAATTTCCTGCTATCATGTAGGGAGTTGTGCGTTCGCGCTTGTTTAAAAGTGCTGTTTGCCAACAGGGCGTTCACTCTTATTAAGCTGCTTGCCAGCGGGGTGTTCGCCACCTTGAAGAGCATTGCATACAAGCAGCGCGTTCGCCATGCAAATGAGCACGGCATACGAGCAGCGTGTTCGCCATGTATAAAAGCTGCGTGTTTGTGCTTTGTGCAAATCGTATTTTGGGCAAGGACCGTATTAAACCAAAGGAAGAAGGCGGTATTTATGGAAGAAGTCGTAAAGTTTTTAAAAGAAGCAAAGACCTACTATCTTGCAACGGTGGACGGGGACCAGCCGCGCGTTCGCCCGTTTGGGACGGCGCACGTTTTTGAAGGCAAGCTCTACATTCAAACTGGCAAGGTCAAGGACGTTTCAAAGCAGCTTCACGCAAATCCGAAGGCAGAAATTTGCGCGTACATGGACGGCAAGTGGCTGCGCGTTTGCGGCAAGCTTGTAGAAGATGACAGGCTGCAGGCAAGGCAGAGCATGTTGGACGCATATCCTGACCTGCAAAAAATGTATTCGGCAGACGATGGCAACACTGAGGTCTTGTACTTTACAGATGTAACAGCAACTTTCTATTCGTTTACAACGGAGCCCAGAACAGTCAA
>CAVEKR010000038.1:2932-8873 GCA_963616365.1 Bacteroidaceae bacterium | reverse complement strand
CATTAAGGCTTGTTAAAACACTGATTGCGCACACGATTGGCGCGCTTAAATCTCCTCGGTTTTCCCCCTCAATTTTTTGCGCTCCGCTCAGCGCTGCGGCAAGCATTTCTGAGCCTCCGCTTGCATGAACACTCATCATATCTGCGCCCGCTTTTGCCAAAGAAAAAGCCGCGCCGCTCACTTGATGTGGAATGTCATGTAACTTCAAATCCACAAAAACTTTATATCCTAGCTTGTGCAACTGGCGAATAATTGCCGGGCCGGTCTCATAATAAAGCGTCATTCCAACCTTGAGCCACTTTGCATGCCCCACCAAATTTTCAGCCACCGCAATTGCATCTGCGGCAGGCAAATCAAGCGCCACAATTATGCGGTCCTTTTTTTCTTCGTTTTGCCACTCTGCCATTTTTTGCTCCTTTCATATGGGTTTACGTGCATTTTTGGGTCTTTTTCCTTATTATGCTGACGAACGCCTCTGTGGCTTATTGCTTTCTTAGTATGGCGAACGCCACACGCGCTTGTATGCATTTGCCGCAGGGGGGCTTAAAGCTAGACTACTAATGCTCCTACAAGGTCATTTATGTCGGCAACCTTTTCTTCTTTGCAATAATTGCTTATGCCTTCAAGCACTTCAGGGCAGGTATAGGGGTTTGCAAAATTTGCAGCCCCAATGGACACAACATTTGCCCCTGCCAGCATAAACTCTATTGCATCTTCTGCACATGTAATGCCGCCCATACCAATAAGAGGAATATCCACAGCATTGTGCACCTGCCACACGCACCTTAGCGCCACAGGTTTTATAGCAGGACCAGATAGCCCACCAACAACGCGCGCAAGCTTTGGCTTTTTGCTTTTTACATCTATTGCCATGCCAAGCAGGGTGTTTATGAGGCTTATTGCATCTGCCCCAGCTGCCTCAACGGCGCGCGCAATCTCTGTAATATCAGTAACATTTGGGGTGAGCTTGACAAATACGGGTCGCTTTGTCTTTTGTCGGCAAGCTTGCGTGATAGATGCTGCCAGCTTTGGGTCTGTTCCAAAAGCCATTCCACCTGCATCAACATTGGGACAAGAAATGTTTATCTCGTAAGCATCCACGCGCTCTTCTTGCTCTAGGCGCTCGATTACATCTGTGTATTCTTTTTTGCTATGACCTGAAACATTCACTATAACCTTGGTGTCTTGGGTTTTAGCGTCTTGGGCTGTTGGCTGGGTTTCTGATTGAGAGTCTAGCTGGGCTTTTGATTGAGTTTCGACTTGATTTTCTAGCCGAGCTTCTAACCAAGGCAGCGCTTGCTCGCAAAACGCTTCCACACCAGGATTTTGTAAACCTATGGAATTAAGCATTCCAGCAGGTGTTTTGGCAATGCGCGGTGTTGGGTTTCCGTCCCATTTTTGCGCAGAAACTCCTTTAGTGGTAATTGCACCAAGAGTTGAGATATCAAAAAATTGTGAGTATTCTTTTCCATATCCAAAAGTGCCAGAAGCACAGGTAATAGGATTTTTCATAGAAAGCCCACCAATATTTACCTGCAAATTTAGTTCCATAAGAGCTCCTTGGCATCAAAAACAGGACCATCTGCACAAACGCGCTTTATACCGTTTGTGGTTTTTGTCACACAAGAAAGGCATACTCCAACACCACAAGCCATCAAGCGCTCAAGACTCACCTGACAAGGGGTTTTATTAACATGCGCTGCTTTTGTTGCAGCTGCCATCATGGGGTATGGTCCACACATATATATTTGTGTGTAGTTTTGTTTTGCAATCAAGTTATCGCTTACAGCAGTTACAAAGCCCTTTGTACCAACGCTTCCATCATCTGTAGTGATGTATAAGTTATCTGCGAGCTTTTCAAATGAACTTTCAAATACTTGCAAGTCCTTATTTGCTGCACCTAGTACCACATCAACAATGTAGCCATTTGATTTTAGCTTTTCAGCCAAAGAAAAGAGAGGGACAGCTCCCATACCACCTGCTATGAGCAGGATTTTATTGTTGGTAGGCTGCTCGTTATTAGTGGGGTGTTCGCCATTATCAATGCCACTAGCAGAGCGTTCTCCAACAACATCAATGGCAGCACCACTAGTGTGGTGTTCGCCATTATTAGCAGAAGCAAAAGGCATAGACCAACCGTTGCCTAAAGGACCTTGTACAAAAATGTATTTGCCCACATCAACGCCTGCTAGCTCAGAAGTACCTTTGCCCAGCACTTGAAAAGCAACATCAATGCAGCCTTGCTCTTTATTGCTTTGATAAACTGCCAAAGGAATACGCAAAAATTGTCTTGCATTTTCAGGCTTTATGCTCACAAATTGCCCAGGGCCAGCAATTTGCGCAATCTTTGGCGCTTGCAAGCGATAGCGATAAATGCACGGGTCTTGACAAAGCAGCTGCTTATCAAGGAGCTTGGCCCGCTCATCAAACTTTGTCGCCTCATAGCCAGCCGCCCCGCGCTCACCAGCAGCCCCGCCATCACAACACGCCCCGCGCTCGTCAACCACCTCGCGCCCCCCAAGCGCTCCAGATGCCCCATATGTCAAACTATCCGCACTCATCTAAACATCCATCTGATCAAAACTTTGTATAAACACAGGGTCTAACCTGCCCTCTTTACAAGCAGAGATAGCCTGAACAAAGGCAGTGGCAGCAGCCAGCGTTGTAACATAGCAAACTCCATGGCGCACAGCAGCGCTTCTAATCCTAAACGCATCTCCGCGCGAGCCTTGCCCAAAAGGAATATTGATTAGCAGGTCAATCTCTCCGTTTTCCATCAGGTCTGCAATGTTGGGGCGCTGCTCGTGAACCTTTCTGACAAGCTCAACATCTAGTCCGTTTGCTTTAAGCATTCGCCCTGTTCCACCAGTAGAAACTATTGCAAAGCCTAGGTCTTGCAAGGAGTGAGCAATAGGGATTATTGCGCGCTTATCTCTATCTGCAACAGAGATAAAGACCTTGCCCGATGTTGGCAGAGAATAATCAATTGCCAGCTGGGTTTTTGCATAGGCAGCAGCAAAATCATCAGCAATGCCCATGACCTCGCCGGTTGACTTCATTTCTGGCCCTAAAATAACATCTGCACCAGGAAAGCGCCCAAATGGCATAACAGCCTCTTTGCAGGCAAAATGCCCCAGCTTAAGCCCGTCGTCTAGGTCTGGCAAATGCAGCTCTTCAATGGTTTTACCTGCCATAATAGCAGCAGCACACTTTGCCAGCGGCACTCCTGTTGCTTTTGACACAAAAGGAACAGTCCTGCTTGCGCGCGGGTTTACCTCAATAACATAAACGCGCCCATCTTTAACAGCATATTGAATGTTTACAAGCCCTTGAGTTTTAACAGACAAAGCAAGGGTTTTTGTGTATTTGCGAATTGTTTCTATAACATCGTCAGATAAAGAAAACGGCGGCGTACAGCAGGCAGAATCTCCTGAATGTATGCCAGCTTCTTCAATGTGCTCTAAGATTGCACCAATATATACTTCTTTGCCATCGCATAAGGCATCTACATCACATTCTGTGGCAGCCTCTAAAAATGAATCCAAATAAACTGGGTGATCTGGAGTAACTCGCGCTGCTTGAGTTAGGTGGTTTATCAAATATTGCTCGTCATAGGCAATAACCATGCCGCGCCCACCCAAAACATAAGAAGGGCGCACAAGCAAAGGATAACCTATTTTAGCTGCAACTTGGCGTGCCTCATCTGCAGAAGATGCAACACCTGCAGCAGGATATGCAATTCCAAGTTCATCTAAAAGCGCAGAAAAACGCTCTCTATCTTCTGCCAAATCAATTGCCTCAGGCTTGGTGCCCATAATATTAACGCCCTCATTTTGCAAGGCTTGTGCCAGCTTTAATGGGGTTTGACCTCCAAGGGTTACCACTACCCCGTCTGGTTTTTCTACATCGATTATATCCATAACGTCTTCGTATGTAATTGGCTCAAAATAAAGCCTGTCAGAGGTGTCATAATCGGTCGACACAGTTTCTGGGTTGCAATTGACCATGATAGTTTCATAACCAAGTTTTGCCAGCTCATAACTTGCATGAACACAGCAATAATCAAATTCAATGCCCTGGCCTATGCGGTTAGGCCCGGCCCCAATAATCAAAGCTTTCTTTTTTGAACAAGGTGCAACTTCGCATTCTTCATCATAAGTTTTATAGTAATAGCTGGTCTTGCTTGCAAATTCTGCCGCACAAGTATCCACTGTCTTAAAAACGCCAATAACGCCAAGTTTTTTGCGATACTCACGCACTGTTTTCTCGTCACATCCCGTCAAGTGCGCAATCTGAACATCAGATAAACCATAGCGCTTAAACAGGCGCATTGTGTCGGCGTCTATATTTGAAAGCGCCTTAGCCGCATCTTTGCCGAGCGCCTCACCTTTGGCAGGCGCCGCGTCTACACTAGCAGACGCCTCGCCCTTGTCAGCAAGCGCCCCGTCTACACCAGCAAGCTCCTTACCCTCACACAGCTTTTCAACCTCAACCATATCTGCAAGTCTATTAACAAACCACGGGTCAATGCCTGTAAGCTCGGAAACCTCTTGAACACTAGCACCGCGACGCAAGCTTTCTGCCATATAATAAATGCGATGCTCTGTTGGCTTTGATACTAGAGAGCTAAACTTGTGTTCGTCAAACTCATCTTTACCATCACATCCAAGCCCAAACCTGCCGTTTTCCAAAGAACGCATTGCCTTTCCCAAAGACTCTTCAAAGGTGCGCCCTATTGCCATAATCTCGCCCACGGCCTTCATGCGCGTGGACAGGGTCTCGTCTGTGCCTTTGAACTTTTCAAACGCAAAGCGCGGCACCTTTGTTACCACATAATCAATGGAAGGCTCAAAACAAGCAGGTGTAGCCTTGGTAATGTCGTTTAGTATTTCATCAAGCGTGTATCCAACGCTGAGTTTTGCAGCCATCTTAGCAATCGGAAAACCCGTTGCCTTAGAAGCAAGCGCAGATGAGCGGCTCACGCGCGGGTTCATCTCTATAACAATCATGCGACCATCTTTAGGGTTGACAGCAAATTGCACATTGCTGCCGCCGCACTCAACGCCAATTTCTTCCAAAATTGCAAGAGATGCATCCCTCATGCGCTGATACTCAAGGTCAGTCAAGGTCTGAGCTGGGGCTACAGTAATGGAGTCTCCAGTATGAACACCCATGGCATCAAAATTTTCTATCGAACAAATAATAATGCCGTTGCCACACTTATCACGCATGACCTCCATCTCGTATTCTTTCCAGCCAATAATGCTTTCTTCAACCAAAACCTCATGCACAGGAGAAAGCTCTAATCCCTGACGAACAATCTCTCTGAGCTCATCTTTTGTATATGCAATGCCACCACCTGCGCCACCAAGAGTAAAACTTGGACGTAATACAAGGGGAAAGCCCAGCTCTTCGCTTAAGTCTTCCGCGTCAGACACGCTATAGGCATATCCGCTTTTTGCCACTTCAAGACCTATTTTTTGCATGGCTTGCGCAAAAAGCTTTCTATCTTCTCCTTTTTGAATGGCCTCTAAATTGCACCCAATCATCTCTACGTTATGCTTTTTGAGCACGCCGTTTTGCGCCAGCTCAACTGCCACATTCAAAGCAGTCTGCCCGCCCATATTTGCAAGCAGCGCGTCAGGGGCCTCACGCTCGATAATCTGTTCAACAACGGCCGCAGTAATAGGCTCAATATAGGTGTGAGTTGCAGTTTTAGGGTCGGTCATAATGGTGGCAGGATTAGAATTAACAAGCACCACCTCATAGCCGTCTTCTTCCAAAACACGGCAAGCCTGCGTGCCCGAATAATCAAATTCGCAGGCCTGACCTATAACAATCGGTCCAGATCCAATAAGCAAAATCTTTTTTATGTCGTCTCTTTTTGGCATTTTATGCTTGCACCCCCTTTTCCTCCTCTGAAGTGGGCGTTTGTGAGTTG
>CAVEKR010000038.1:0-2749 GCA_963616365.1 Bacteroidaceae bacterium | reverse complement strand
CGCATAAAAGCATCAAAAAGATATGCAGAATCATGCGGTCCTGGACTTGCTTCTGGGTGATATTGAACACTAAAAGCAGGAATATCAAGAAACGCCATGCCTTCTGGAGTTCCATCATTTAGGTTAACGTGAGATAATTGTATGCGTCCAAACTTTTTATTTTCAACAACAGGAGCTATGCGCTTTTCTGTCCAAAAGCGTAAGTCATTGCCATGGGGGGGCACGCTAAGATTATTACTTAAGTCTGGCACTAAGTTACCAAGACTAGAAAATACCTGACCAAAGCCATGGTTTTGAGCTGTAATCTCTACAGCGCCCGTGCGCAAGTTCATGACGGGCTGGTTTCCCCCGTGATGGCCATATGGCAGCTTTTCAATCTGGGCGCCTGCAGCACAAGATAGCATTTGATGGCCCAAGCAAATTCCAAAAATTGGCAGCTTGCCTAGGAGTTTTTGGGCTGTTTCGTAAGTCTTGGTGACTGCCTGCGGATCTCCTGGCCCATTAGAGAAAAATATGCCATCAGGGTCATAATCAAGTGCCTCATCTGCAGATGTGTCCCAAGGAACAACAATGACCTCGCAGCCGCGCGTTGCAAGAGAGGTTAAAATTCCTGTTTTTATTCCGCAGTCAAATGCGACGACGCGCTTTTTTTTCTCACAATTAAATGGCGGCAGCACATATGGCTTTTGAACAGAAACTTTTTCTACAAGGTTTTGCCCCACTAAAGAAGGGGCATCATGCAGGATTTTTAGCAGGTCTTCAGGAGAATTATCTTCATTTGAGATAATCGCTTGCATTGCGCCGTTTTCTCTGATATGCCTGACCAACTTGCGCGTATCAACGCCCTCTATTGCTACAACCTTGCTTTTTTTCAAAAAGTCGGGCAGGCTTTGAGTTGAGCGAAAATTACTTGGCACATCACACATGTCGCGCACCACAAGACCAGAAAAAAATAGGTCGCGTGCCTGCATATCCTCTGCATTTACCCCGTAATTTCCAATCTGCGGATAGGTTAAAGTGACAATTTGTCCGCAATAGCTTGGGTCACTCACAATTTCTTGATATCCGCTCATTGAGGTGTTAAAACACATCTCTCCTATTGCGTGTCCATCTGCTCCGCAGCTTGTTCCTTTAAAAATAGTGCCATCTTCTAGCATAAGTATGGCTTTTTTGCCCTTATGAAGTGCCATCTTTTAACATTGCCTTTCCATTTTGACCTTGTAAAATGCCTCTTCTAGCATGAGTGCGGCTTTTTTGTCCTTGTAAAACGCCAGCTAAACCTTATACTGCGCTGGCTAAAATCATTGCAAGTGCCATCTAAAACGTTACCTTTCCATCTTGCAAGCTCGCATATCCTTGCGTATAAACATCTTTTGCCCTTGCACAAACGCTCATGCCAATAAAGGCAGAATTTCTAGATTTTGATTCAAAGCAATCTTGAGTAATCGTCCATTTTGCCTGCGTATCAATGACGGTGTAATCTGCTGTACCACCTAGTTCTAGCTTGACTTCAGGCAGATTAAAAAGCTTGCGCGGTGCAATACAAAACACCTCTACAAAGCGCTGCCAGCTCATACGTTTTTTAGTTAGGGGAACACTCATGTGCTCTGAATTTGAAGCTAGGTTAGAAACGCCAGCGGGGTGTTCGCCATTATTTGCAGCGGCGCTAGCGTGGTGTTCGCCATTATTTGCAGCGGCGCTACCGGGGTGTTCGACATTATTAAATGCCTCAAACTCAAGCGCGCCGTCTTTTAGAGCGCGCCACCGTGGTGTTCGTCATTATTTGCAGCGGCGCTAGCGTGGTGTTCGCCATTGTCGCCGTGGTGTTCGTCATTATTAAATGTCTCAAACTTAAGCGTGCTACCATCTAGAACAAGCCCAGATAAAACCAATGACAAGGCGGTTTCAAGACCAATGCTTCCAAATGCGGCTTGGCTAAACTCAATCTCTTTTTCGTGCGGGGCATGCGGTGCGTGATCGGTTGCCACGATGTCAATTGTGCCATCTATCAGCGCTTCTTGAAGCGCCACGCAATCCGTGCGGCTTCTGAGCGGCGGATTCATTTTCAGGTTTGCATTATAGTTTGTGCGCGTAATCATGTCCTCAGACAAAAAGAGGTGATGCGGCGTAACCTCGCAGGTTATTGGCAGCCCCTCCTTTTTGGCTCTTGCCACAAGGCTGGCACCGTGAGCTGTGGTAATGGTGTAACCTCGCAGGTTATTGGCAACCCCTCTTTTTTGGCTCTTGCCACAAGGCTGACGCCATGAGCTGTGGTAATGTGTTGAATATGCACGTGAGCGCCTGTCAGGCGGGACAGCTCAATGTCCCTAGCAATGTGAATCTCTTCTGCAGCTTTAGGCCAGCCACAAAGACCTAGTGCTGTGGAGACCTCGCCTTCATTTATCACTCCGTTTGCAGACAAGGCGTCATCTTGGCAATGACTTAGAACTGGCTTTTTGAGCATAGAGGCGTATTCCATGCACGCGCGAGCCACAGCGCAGTTTTGTATGCCGTGCCCGTCATCTGAAAAACCAACAGCTCCTGCAGCTGCCATATCTGCCATTTCTGCAAGCTGCTTTCCTTCTAGATTTTTGGTGCATGCACCAATTGGCAGCACTCGCGTTTTGCCTGGAGTATACGAGCATTTTTCTAGTTCTCGCTCCACCATAGCTGCATTATCTATAACAGGGTTGGTATTTGCCATTGCAGCAATGGCGCAAAACCCACCTTTAGCTGCAGCTCTCATTCC
>CAVEKR010000037.1:3068-8919 GCA_963616365.1 Bacteroidaceae bacterium | reverse complement strand
CTTCACTAATTTTTCATAAAAAATTTTGCTTCTTCTATTGCGTCAAGCTAGGGTTTTGAAGTATAATTTTTTGTTGCGTTTGCGCAAATTTGCCTTATGCCACAGCATAACGTGTTGCTTTGTGCCGCAGCTGCAGCATAACACGCATGTCGCAACACAGCACAGCACAGCACAGCGCATTGCCCTATACAACAACGTATACGCAATGTTTTGTAGTGTCAATAAGCAAATTTGCAAAAACCTAAAGTGTCAGAGTATAAAACGTAAGGTAGTTAACGTGAGTAAAGAGGATGCAATAGAGTTAGAGGGCACTGTTTTAGAGCCACTCCCTAATGCTATGTTTAAAGTAGAGCTTGAAAATGGGCACGAGGTGCTCGCACATATTTCAGGCAAAATGCGTATGCACTACATCAAGATTTTACCAGGAGACAGAGTTACCGTTGAGCTTTCTCCATACGATCTTGACCGTGGTCGCATTACTTACCGCTATAAATAAGCTTGTAAATAAAGCATAAGGTGGCGGTGCGCCCAGCAGGGTACTGTTAAGGGCGAACACGGTGCTACCAGGGGCAAACACGCATACGTTTGCCAACGCTAAACGCGAACGTGGTGTTCGCCAAAAAAAGAATACGGAAAATTAACGCTTGCGGCTGCAGCGTTTTACATATATCGAAGTGAATACACTTTGGAAAGGTTGATGAAAATGAAGGTACGTCCTTCTGTAAAGAAAATGTGCGATAAGTGCAAAGTAATCAGACGTCATGGCAAGGTTTACGTCATTTGCGAAAACCCACGTCATAAGCAACGTCAAGGCTAGGAAGGTAGGGCTTGCATTGGCTCGTATACTTGGTGTCGACCTACCTCGCGATAAGCGCGTGGAAGTTGGTCTGACCTACATTTTTGGTGTTGGCAACACTTCTGCAAGAAAAATCTGTGCAGAAACTGGTGTTAACCCAGACACTCGTTGTCGTGATTTAACAGAAGAAGAAGTCGTTAAATTGCGCGACAATATTGATGCAAATTATACGGTCGAAGGTGATCTTCGCCGTGAAGTATCACAAAATATTAAACGTCTCATGGAAATAGGCTGCTATCGTGGTTTGCGTCATCGCAAACATTTGCCTGTAAGAGGGCAACGTACGCACACTAATGCCCGCACCCGCAAAGGGCCACGTCGTCAAATCGGCGCTAGGAAGAAAGGCTAGGATATGGCAGCAAAAAAACAGCAACGCACCCGCGTAAGACGCTCAGAGCGCAAAAACATTGCGGTGGGTCAAGCTCATATTAAGAGCACGTTTAATAATACAATTGTTACTATTACCGATGCACGCGGCAATTGCATTTCTTGGCAATCTGCAGGTACGGTTGGCTTTAAAGGTTCACGCAAATCTACTCCATTTGCAGCACAAATGGCAGCTGAGGCTGCAGCTAAAATGGCAATAGAGCATGGTCTTAAAAAGGTTTCTGTCTTTGTTAAAGGTCCAGGTTCTGGTCGTGAAACCGCTGTTCGCTCACTTAGTGCTGCAGGTTTAGAAGTTTCTAGTGTTCAAGATTGCACGCCAATTGCCCATAACGGTTGTCGTTTGGTCAAGCGTCGTCGCATGTAATCGTCGCACGTCTGCATGTAGTCGTTATGTGTAGGAGTTGCGCCGCGTGTTGTACGCAGTCGCGCCGCGCATGTTACACACAGTAGCAGTCGTTCGCGCCGCACACGTCATACAAAGCGCGCCCCGCACGCCGCGCCAGCGCAAAGCGCAAAACACAACCGCCGCATGTAGTCGTCGTATATAGTTGAAAGGATTACCAATTATGGCTATCAACAGAACCCCGGTTCTGAAACGGTGCAGGCAGCTTGGGCTTGATCCTATTTGCCTTGGGTATACCAAGGAGTCCAAAAAGATGCCAAGGCAGCGTCGCCGTCAAGAAAGCGAATATGGTCGCCAATTGCGTGAAAAGCAAAAAGCAAAGTTCGTCTATGGAGTGCTCGAAAAGCAGTTCCGTAACTATTACAAAAAAGCACGCCGTATGCAAGGCGTTACGGGCGAGAATCTGATGCAGCTTCTAGAAAGCCGCCTTGATAACGTGGTGTTTCGTCTTGGTTTTGCTCGCACACGCAAAGAAGCACGTCAAACAGTCACACACGGGCACATTACCGTAAACGGCAAGCGCGTAGATGTTCCATCGTATCGCGTTATGCCAGGAGACTTAGTGGCAGTGGCTCCCAAAGCTCGCGAGCTATTGGTCATTAAAAGCGCACTTGTTTCAAATGAGCGAGTTCAAGTCCCAGCATGGCTTGAGGTTGACATTGAAAAATTGCAAGGCAGTGTAATTTCACTACCAACACGTGACCAGATAGATTTGGACATTCAAGAGCAGCTCATCATCGAGCTTTACTCTAAGTAATGCGCAAAAGGTTTTTGTGGGCGCAGCGTGTTCGCCAAAAATATTATGGCGAACACCACACTCGCTTCCACAAATCTTAAGCGTATTATTGTTTTTGTCCGTTTCCCTCTTGTAGGAGGTTTTAAATAGATGACTGAATTCATTAGACCAGAAGTTGAGGTTGAAGAGATTGATGACTTTACCTCACGCTTTGTCGTAGAGCCACTAGAACGCGGCTATGGCTATACCTTGGGTAATAGCATGCGCCGTGTGCTTTTGGGTTCGCTAGATGGAGCTGCTGTAACCGCTATCAAAATAGAGGGTGTACAACACGAGTTTACTGCTGTACCTGGTGTTATAGAAGACGTCACAGACATTGTCTTAAACATCAAGGGTTTGGTATTTACTGTTGCGGGAGACTTCAAAGAGGCTGTTGCTACTTTGTATGCACAAGGTCCTTGCACTATCACTGGTGCAGACATCGAGGTGCCAACAGAGTTTAACTTGGTCAACCCAGAACACGTTATTGCCACCTTGGCAGAAGATGCAACTCTAGAGATGGAGCTGCGCATTGGTGTTGGCAGAGGCAACGTTTATGCAGCGCAAAACAAGCGCTCAGAAGACGCAATCGGTTGGATTCATACCGATTCGCTGTTCTCGCCAATCAGGCGCTGCACCATGGATGTTGAAGAAACTCGTGTAGCACAGCGCACAGACTATGACAAGCTAATTTTAGAGGTAGAAACAAACGGCGCTATAAATCCAACAGCTGCCGTTTGCCAAGCTGCAAACATTGTAACTCAACATATGAGTGCATTCTTGCTGCTTGACGATAGCGAGCCTGAAGAAGAAGTAGAAAGCATTTTTGCTCCAGAGGGCACTCCTAAAAATAGCGAGCTTGAGAAAAACATCGAAGATCTTGACTTGTCGGTGCGTTCGTATAACTGCCTAAAACGTGCAGCTATTCATTCAGTGCGTCAGCTTGTTGAGTTCTCAGAAAATGACCTGCTCAACATCCGCAACTTTGGCGCAAAGTCTATCGATGAAGTTAAAGAAAAATTGCACTCAATGGACTTAAGCTTAAAGCGCTAGATGATGCTAAAGCGCTAATAAGGCGCTTCAAGCATGGGCTTGAACTTGAGCTCAAGGCGCTAGACGGCGCTTCAAGTTGCCGCTTCAAGCAATTAAAGCGCTAATAAGGCGCTCCAAGATTTCAAGAATGGACTTAAGCTTAAAGCGCTAGATGGTGCTTTAAGCCACGATTTGTAGGAGAAATAGATAATGAGGCATTATAAGAAAGGACGCAAGCTTGGTACTTCTTCAAGCCACACCAAGGCTATGAAGAAAAGCTTGGCTGTTGCGTTGTTCACCAATGACCGCATCAAAACCACGAACACTCGTGCTAAAGAGGTGCGTGGCTTGGTGGATAAAATTATCACTTGGGCCAAAAAGGGCGACCTGCATTCTCGCCGCTTGGCCATTGCAGCATTAGGCGATGCTGAGCTTGTGCGCGAGACCTTTGAAAAGGCTGCACAAGGCATGTGGAAAGACAGAAACGGCGGTTACACTCGCATTTTAAAGCTCGGTCCTAGAAAGGGTGACAACGCTCCTATGGTCATATTAGAGCTGGTAAACGAGTCTGCTACCAAGAAAAAGGACAACAAGACCGTTACCAAAAAGACCACCAAGAAGTCTTCCGCTAAAGACACTGCTAAAAAGGCCGATTCTAAGGACGCCGCTAAGGGCGCCGATAAGGACGGGGCGGCTGATAAGGGCGCCGCAGCTAATAAGGATGGCGAACACCCTGATAAAGCAGAAGAGGCAACTGGCTCTAAAGAGGCTGACTCTGATAAAGCTGCTTCTGATAAAGATGGCGAACACCCGTCTGACTCTGAAGACAAAGCTGCAGATGAGGGCTCTAAGGATGAGGCTGCAGCTGATGAGGCAGCAGAAGACGCCGCTGATGACGCTGCTGCTGATGAGGCAGCCGATAAATAAGACGCTAGAAAAGACGCTGACAAAGAGTAAGACGTGCCAGTTTAAGGCGAAACTTCTCAAAAAGATAACAAGAGTTCATATAAGGACTAACAAGCGTCTAAAAAATAGTATCATGTTTACTACAGCGTGTTTTATGCGCATGTAGTTTAAGGTATTAAGTTTGCATGAGGCACGCATTCAAGTTTTACTTGCTTGCGTGCTTTTTTGTTTGAGCAAAGACCTTGCTTGAGCAGGGCTTTTGCGCGAGCATGGTTTTTGCATGAACAGAAAATTTAGCGCAAACAGGGATTTATAACAAAAGAAAGGCGTAAAAATTATGTCAGCAATGCAAAGTATTAAAGACATCTTGCAAGAAAACTTAGATGTTGACCCTTCTAAGGTCACAGAAGATGCAACTCTAGAATCTCTAGAACTTGACTCTC
Source organism: Bacteroidaceae bacterium (assembly GCA_963616365.1). Classification (GTDB taxonomy): domain Bacteria; phylum Actinomycetota; class Coriobacteriia; order Coriobacteriales; family QAMH01; genus CAVAWX01. The sequence continues at coordinate 4,117 of CAVEKR010000037.1, read as the reverse complement.
TAGATATTGTAGAGCTTGTTTGTGACTTGGAAGAAAAAGAAGATGTCGAGCTAGGAGATGGGGTAGAAGACCTAAAAACAGTTGGAGAGATTGCCAACTATGTAGAAGGTCTCAAAGCTTAAAACATGTCAGATACAAGTTCAAATACAGAAGAAAAAGCTGTTCAAGCGGGCGCTGCCGCGGCAGTTATGGCTGAGGCTGCGAGCGCGGCTACCAGCACTAACGCCGCTGCCAGCGCAAACACCAGCAATAGCGCTAGCATTAGCACAGTTACACCCGCCGATATTGCCCCCAATATTAATCCAGCCACAGGTGCGCCCATCTCTGCGCCAAGTCCTGCCAAGGTTCAAGCAATGGCGCGCCGCCTAAGCAACGACAGCAAAAAGTCAGGATTTTTTACTTTTGAAGCAAGCTGGGGGCATCGCATGTTACTAGGTGTGAGCATTGCTTTAATTGTTCTAGCAATTATCTTGGTTATATATTGCGTTATGCGCCTTGTATCGGTTATGAGCCAGCCTCAAGATTATTTTGTTACAGAGCAATTTAGCAAGTTTGTTTACTTTTACTATGGTTGTGGAACTGTTGCGGGCCTTGCCCTTATTCCACCTGCAATTATTGGCATTGCAGTGGCAAAAAGTGGCAAGCATACAATTCTTGCTTGCATAGCACCAGCAATAGCTGCCTTTTTGGCACTTGCCTTGCTTGGAGCCAGACTAGCTTGGGGCAGTGCAGACATATGGGCAAGCATTTGGCAAGCAGCTGTTATGCTCATACTCCCAATTGCCTACTTTATCCCCGCCCTCAAAGTCCACACCTTCACCAAAAGTCAATTACAAAGCATATAAAGCGCTTTGCATTAATCGTCATCCAGAAGTTTTACTAACGCGCGAATGCACGTTAGTAAAACTGAAGGATCTAGCTAGTGACCTACTAAAAGCCAGCAGCGCAAGCAGACCCTAAACCTTAGCAGGGTGTTCGCCATCCACACCAGAGACAAGACTCCAAAGCCCCTGCTGCGGCAGCTTCTTCTTTAGCGCCCAAACAAGAAT
>CAVEKR010000037.1:0-2260 GCA_963616365.1 Bacteroidaceae bacterium | reverse complement strand
GCACAATTGTTGTGGGCGCAGGACCTGCAGGTATTATGTGCGCTCGCATGGCAGCTTCTCGGCGTGTGTCAACTAGGAGCGCAGGCGGCGGACTAAGCAGCAGACCAATTAGTATGGCGAACACCTCACAAACAAGCAACAGAGTCCTGCTCATAGACAATAACACCTTGCCGCGAGACAAAAGCTGCGGCGGCATGCTCAACGAATACGCGCAAGAGTTTCTGGCACAGCAATTTGGTGCAATACCACAAGATATTTTTGTCCAGCCAAATTGGATTAACTTTAGGTTTTTTGATTGGGATAGAGACATCAAAAAAGCAACTTCTCTGCGTTTTGCCAATGTTGACAGGCAGGCATTTGACTCATGGCTGCTAAAAAGCCTGCCAGAAAACGTAGATGTGCTCCAAAACACTCGCTTTGTAAACTTGCGCTTAGGCATTAGTAGCATTGAGGTTTGGGCACAGCCAAACACCATATCAAAACCTAAAAGCAATGCGCTGGCAGACCAGTCACTTGAGCAGATAATTTATACTTGCGATTACCTAGTAGGTGCAGACGGTCCGCGCTCTGAGGTTCGTCGTCATCTGCCAGTCTCTCAAATTGGGCTTTATAAGACTTTGCAGGACTTTTTGCCGCTTAAAGGGTTGGAGAGCGGAAAGGCGGATAGCTTAAGGGCGGATAGCCCAACCTTAGCTAATGTAGAGCCGCCATCAAACCAAAAGCCAGCTAATGCAGAGCCGCCCAGCTCATCCCAGCTAGAGCCTTCCAACGCGCAGCCACCCAACTCATCCCAGCTAGAGCCCTATTTTGACTGCATATACGCGCGCGGCATTGGAGATGTCTATGGCTACGGATACGTTATCCCAAAGGGAGATATCGCAATTGTAGGCAGTGTCTTCTACCCAAAAACTACCGATGTTTTGGCTGCTCACAAGCGTGCCATCTCGCTTTATAGCTCATATTACCCCTACAATCTAGAACCGCTAAAGCGCGAAAGCTGGGTGGCAGCGCAGGTCAAAAGCAAAAAGGATATTTCTACAGGTTACGGCAGGGTTTTGCTTGTAGGAGAGGCAGGCGGGCTTTTTTCTCCTTCTTCTGGAGAGGGCATTTCTTTTGCTCTTAATTCTGGAACTTTAGCAGGTCAGGCAATTTGTGAGGCAAAAGAGTTTTCGACAAACATTGGCAGGCGCAAGTTTTCTACTTGGGAAAAATCCGATGCCCTAAAAATCTATGAACACCTCATGGAGCCCACGATTAAAAACATCGAGCGCAGGCTTCATTATTTTCCCGTGCTCAATTCCGACTGGGGAAAAGACATGGCAAAATTTGCTCCCAACTTTCTTGTTGACAAAGTGGCTCATCGCATTTAGCACACAGATTTTCATGGCGAACACCCCTGTAGCTTGCACTATAGCTTGCGGCGTGCTCCCATAGCTTATAGCATGCCTCCTTAATAGCTCGCAGTATGCACCCTCCATGGTTATGACATGCTCCTTTGCAGGTTGATTTTTTTGTGTTTTTTCCGTTTTTTTTTTTTTTTTTATCTTTTGCACATCAGCCTAAAGGTGTTTAATATGCGTGTACGTTTGTTCGCACAGCAACATAATGTGTGTAATAGGGCGCAACACATGCGCAAAAGGAAGGCGGCTTATAAATCACCTTTATTGTGCACTCGTATTGTATCCATTACGCGTTTTGTATCGTATAGTGCGGGCATCATAATCCAAAACGCCAGTAAAGAACGCTGGTCAAGCCTTTAGGAGGGATTGTTATGGAAAAAGAAGTAAATTCTAAATCTTCAAGTGCTGCATCTACAGGTGTTGCAGTTTTGCACTTGAAAAAGCTGCGTAAACGGCTCATTGCAGCAATAGCGCTAGTAGCGCTTGCAGCAAGCATCTGCGTTTATGCAACCCTAAGTTCTGCTTATGCAGAAGAGACTCAGACTACAGAAAATAACATCATTTACACCCTTGATACCACAAATAAAACTGCTTCTGTAACTCAAGCTCTATGGAATGTAAGTGGAGATGTTACAATTCCTGATACAGTTACTTACGAAGATGTAGACTATACTGTTACTTCCTTCGGAAATGATTGCTTTTCTGGAAGATCTACTGTTACGAGTATAAAAATTCCAGATACTGTTACTTCTTTAGGAAATAGCTGCTTTTCTGGTTGTACTTGGATTACAAGTATAAAAATTCCAGATGCTGTTACTTCTTTAGGAGATAGCTGCTTTTCTGGTTGTACTGGTATCACA
>CAVEKR010000036.1:2898-9210 GCA_963616365.1 Bacteroidaceae bacterium | reverse complement strand
GCAAGCAGCTCATTTATTTGCTCTGCCGCAAAAGCGCCACCGCCACTGTGGTGTTCGCCATCAAAATCAGAGGGGTGTTCGCCATTATCTTCATTTGAAGCATCAACAATGCGCAAGCTGGCACTAAGCTCTTGACGAGGGCTTATGCCGTATGCGCCGCGGGTTGCCCTTATGCTTTCTACGACCTTGCAGGCATAAGAAATTGCCGTCTCGCTTGTCTCGTCAATCCATTTAGACATTGCTTTGGGGTCTGGCCAATCCGCAATCATCAGCGAGTCTTGCGCGTGCTCAATGGGCAAGTACTGCCAGATTTCTTCTGTTACAAAAGGCATGACGGGGTGCAGCAACCTGAGCGCCTGATCGAGCACGTAAACCAAGTTGCGCTGGGCAATTTTGCGGGGCTGCCCGCCCTCATTTAGACGCGCTTTGCACAGCTCAATGTACCAATCGCAAAATTCGTTCCAGAAAAAGATATAAAGCTCGTGTGCAAGCTTGCCAAACTCGTAGGTTTCAAAATAATCTGTCACCTTTTGGGTAAGTTTTGCCAGCCTAGACAAAATCCAAGCATCTGCAGGGGTTGCCGCCTCGGGTTTTAGTGCGCCAGAGCTTGCAGCTTCAGACGTTGCGCCCTCAGATGTCGCCGCATTCTCAGATGTCGCGCCCTCAAGCGCCGCCGCAGTCGCCGCCTCTGGGCTGCCTAGCTCAAAGCCGTCTAAGTTCATCTGGACAAAGCGCGCGGCATTCCAAATCTTTGTTACAAAAGAACGCGCCGCGTTGGTGCGCGGGGATTCGATTAGCTCGTGAGTTTTTTTATCTATGCGCGCATCAAATTTGACATCTTGGTTGCCCGTAACAAGCGTGAGCAGGTTAAACCTCATGGCATCGGCGCCATACATATTTATCAGATCCATTGGGTCAACGCCGTTGCCCTTAGATTTAGACATGCGGCTTCCATCTTTTGCCAAAATGGTTGCATAAATAAATACGTCTTTGAATGGAATCTCGCCCGTAAAATATAGAGAGCTCATGACCATGCGAGCCACCCAAAGCGCAATAATATCACGGGCTGTAACCAGCACTTTTGTTGGGTGATGCTGCTTTAGCTTATCTGTGTTGTCAGGCCAGCCCTGCGTGGCAAAGGTCCACAGCTGACTAGAAAACCAAGTATCAAGTACGTTTTCATCTTGGACAACTGGCTTGCCGCACTCAGGGCAAACCTCAACATCTTGCATCAAGGCATCCTGCCAACCACAAGACTCGCAGGTAAAGACAGGAATTCTGTGCCCCCACCAAAGCTGACGAGAAATACACCAATCTTTCAAGTTTTCCATCCAAGTTAAATATGTTTGAGTCCAACGTTTTGGATAAAAATTGATTGAGCCATCTTCAACAGCTGCTACAGCAGGTTTTTTGAGCATATCAACTGCAACAAACCACTGCTCAGAAAGCCAAGGCTCTAGCGTTGTGTCGCAGCGATAACAATGCATGACAGAGTGATTTATCTCTTCTATGTGGTCAAGCAGTTCGTGTTCTTCAAACCAAGCAACAATAGCCTCGCGAGCCTCATCTCGGCTCATGCCGCTAAACTGCCCATAGCCATCTACCACATGGGCACTCTCATCAAAAATATTGATTTGATCTAAGTCGTGCGCTTGACCCATGGCATAGTCGTTAGGGTCATGAGCAGGTGTTACCTTGACAAAACCTGTTCCAAAATTAGCATCCACATGCCAATCAGAAAAAATCGGAATCTCTCTGTTTACTATTGGCAAAACAACTGTTGCACCTTCAAGCGCTTTTTTGTCTTCATCGTCAGGGCTTATTGCAATACCACTATCTCCAAGCATGGTTTCTGGACGCGTGGTTGCAACAACTACGTATTTAGTATCTCCAACAGGCTCTTTTAGCGGATAGCGCAGATACCATAAATGAGATGGCTCATCTTTATATTCTGCCTCGTCATCACTTATGGCAGTGGTGCAACTTGGACACCAATTGACAATGCGTTTTCCCTTGTAAATAAGACCATCGTGATACCAATCGCAAAAAACCTTGCGCACTGCTTTTGCATAATGCTCGCTCATGGTAAATTGTTCGTCAGCAAAATCCACTGAGCAGCCCATGCGCTTGATTTGCTCTACAATAATGCCGCCGTAATCTTTACGCCATTTTTGGCACTCTTCTATGAATTTCTCTCTACCAATTTCTAGACGAGAAATGCCCTGCTCTTTGAGGTGTTTATCGACCTTTGTTTGAGTTGCAATGCCTGCGTGATCAGTGCCCACAATCCAGCGGGTACTATAGCCACGCATTCTGCAATAACGAATAAAAGAATCCTGAATGGTGTCATCTAGCGCATGCCCCATATGCAGCATGCCTGTTACATTTGGAGGTGGAATAACGACTGTTACGTCTTTAGAAGCAAAGCTGCCCTTGCCTAAAGAGCGCTCATAATAATTACCCGCAAGCCATTTGTTTAGTATTTTTTCTTCACTTGCATTTTGATCATAAGTTTTTGGCATTTCATGCATGGTGTTCGCCCGTATTCCCTTGCTACTCTAACCCGCTTATTTTTAAGTTTAGCTCAAGCCCACAGCGCCCGCGTTCTTGCTGTTCACAGCAACCGTGGTGTTCGCCCGCACCTAAGCCAGCTTACTCCAGCCGCGCGCCAGCCTTATCCAAACCCGCGCGCTCCAATTTACCCTAGCTCGCAGACTTGGTCCTTGTGCGACGCTGCGTTTTCTCTATAATTGGCTCAGCTGAATCTTCTATACATTCCTTGGTGATGATAACGCGCTTTACCCCTTGCAAGCTGGGCAAATCAAACATGATGTCTTCAAGCGCACTCTCACAAATTGCACGAAGCCCGCGCGCCCCAGTCTCACGCTTTATGGTAAGCTTGGCGATTGCCTCTAGCGCCTCGTCTTCAAAAACAAGCTTGACGCCTTCAAAAGAAAAGATGCGTTCATATTGCTTGACCAGCGCATTTTTTGGCTGAGTCAAAATGTGCACTAGGTCTTTTTCGCTCAAGTCTTGCACAGTTGTAATAACAGGCAATCTGCCAACGAACTCTGGAATGAGCCCAAAAGTGTTTAGGTCTTCAGGCAGGACTTCTTCTACAAGTTCTGCTGGTTTAAGCTTATCTGAGCCTTTGACCTCGGAATTAAAACCAACGCCGCGCTTACCAACGCGCTTGCCGACAATTTGATCTAGGCCAACAAAAGCGCCGCCCAAAATGAACAAAATATTGCTGGTGTTAATGTGAATGAGCTCTTGTTGCGGATGCTTTCTGCCGCCCGCTGGAGGAACAGCTGCATCTGTGCCTTCTACAATCTTTAATAATGCCTGCTGAACGCCTTCGCCGCTGACATCGCGCGTGATAGAGACGTTTTCTGCCTTTTTGGCAATTTTGTCTATCTCGTCAATGTAAATAATGCCAATTTGAGCTCTATCAATATCATTATCTGCAGAGTTGATGAGCTTTAGCAAAATGCTTTCTACGTCTTCTCCCACATATCCAGCCTCTGTAAGAGCCGTGGCATCTGCTATGGCAAATGGCACGTCCAAAACGCGCGCCAAAGTCTGGGCAAGCAGGGTTTTTCCGCAGCCAGTAGGACCTAGGAGCAAGATATTGCTCTTGTCAAGCTCTACATCGTCATCGTCTTTTGTGCCGTTATCAAGCCCAAAGGCAACGCGCTTATAATGATTGTGAACTGCCACAGATAAAGCGCGCTTTGCCCTGTCTTGACCTATCACGTATTCAGATAATGCATCGTAGAGCTCGCGCGGGGTTGGAATATCTCCAATCAGGTCATTTGTGCGCCCCGTTGCTTGCGGCAAATCGGACTCAAAAGATGAAAATTTATGGTCTGGCTGAGAGACCTCTTTTGAATACTTAGAGTTATAGCCCTCATCAAAGGCTATGTCGCTACATGCTATTAAGCACTCATCGCAGATAAAAACCGTGCGCGACGGGTCTGCGATGAGCTTATAAACTTGATTTTGAGGCTTTCCGCAAAATGAGCAATATGCTATTGACGAACGCCCCTGTCGTGTGTTGCCGTAATTAGCCATGCTGCTTAAATCTTTATCCTCTAGTCTTTATCCCTTAGTCTTTACCTAATCTTTATCCCTTTAGTCTTTGTCCTTTTGCCCTGCTTTATCTGCAGTTTCAGAGCGAGAAAGAACAACGTCATCGACAAGGCCGTATTCTTTGGCCTCTACAGGCGTCATAAAGTTGTCTTTTTCTGTATCCTCTTGAATCTTTTCAATTGGCTGACCTGTGTGTTTTGCCAAGATTCCATTAAGTTGCTCGCGCGTGCGTAAAATCTCATCTGCCATAATTTGGATATCTGTCTGCTTTCCTTGCGCGCCACCAGATGGTTGGTGAATCATAATGCGAGAATTTGGCAAGGCAAAACGTTTGCCTTCTGCGCCTGCTGACAAAAGCACAGCTCCCATAGAAGCTGCCATGCCAAGGCATACTGTCGAGACATCGGGCTTGATAAATTGCATGGTGTCATAAATTGCCAAACCTGCAGTAACAGAACCACCTGGAGAGTTGATATAAAAAGAAATGTCCTTGTCAGGATCTGCGCTTTCTAGGTGCAAGAGCTGCGCCACTATGGTGTTAGCAGAAGCATCGCTTACCTCTTCTCCTAAAAAAACAACGCGGTCATTTAATAGACGAGAAAAAATGTCGTAGCTGCGCTCGCCCCTTGGAGATTGCTCAATAACATAAGGAATGAGCGGATTTTGAATTGGTTGATACAAGTTCATATTTATGCCTTTCTTTTTTTACTTGCAGCTTTTGTTGCTTTCTATGGCGAACACCCGTGTGGTTTTTAACTACCTTATGGCGTGCCCCCCTGCTGGCTTGTCAAGCACTTTCTTGCCCGCCAAGTACCTTACTAGCTGCTAGCTGCTCTTTTTGCTTGTTTTAGCCGCCTTTGCTGATTTGCTTGTCTTGCTTGCAACTATTTTTTAGCGTCAGGGCTTTCTTTTAGCTTAGTTGTTCGCTTTTTGCCACCAGATTTTTTAGCTGGCTTAGCTGCGCCGTCCTTGGCTGCCTTACCTTTAGCTGTTTTGCCTTTGGCTGCCTTGTCCTTGGCTGCGCCACCTTCTACATCTGTATCATCGCTGCTCTCAGGCTTATCAGAGAAGTCTTCTATGGTGACATCTGCAGTCTCAACCAGCCATGCAAGTGCCTTTTGGCGCAAAAGTGCCTCACGAAGCGTTGTCATTCTGCCTTCTTCTTCCCAAAGCTTTCTAGCATTTGCAGGAGCAGAACTTTCTTCAAATTCTTTATCAATTTCTTCGTCTGTAACTTCCATGCCACGGCTCTTTGCAAGTGCATCCAAGGCAAGCTGTTGAGCTGCAACTTCTTTAGCTTGCTTAGCTATGTCTTCGTCAAATTCTGCACGAGTGATACCATAAGAATTCAAAAACATGTCAAAGCTTTGACCTTGTTTTTGTAAATCTCGATAAAGATCACGCATAAGATCTTGGCGAACAAAATTGATAAAGCTTTGAGGGACTTCTCCATGGAGACGCTTAGCAAACTCTTGAAGAGAATTTTCTTCTTTTAGATTTTGTAATACTCTTTCATATTCTTCTTCAAGGGCGCCTTTAACTTGACTTTTAAGCTCGTCAAGGTCTTTAACACCAGCTCTCTTGAAAAACTTCTCATCTGAAGTTTCTACAGCTGAATCGTTTTTGGCATAAAATTTGCGAATAGAATCAATGTGTTCGTCAACCTTTTTATCTGTAATCTGCTCAATGCTAACGGTAATTTTTACAGGCTCATCAGAAATTACTTCCATCTCTGGTTTAACTTTTCCAGAAAAACTAAAGGTATAATCCTTGCCATCTTCTAGTGGCTGCGGGTCGTCCCAATCGGGTTTTACAATAAAATAAAGACCCTGGCTATCAAGGGCACGAGGTGCATAATCATTCATGACATCTTCTGCAATTTCTGCATAAAGTGCATCATGACCGCCACAATAGCGTTCAAGTATTTTACGAGGAGCTTTTCCTGGACGAAAACCAGGAATACGAGTTTTACCTATCTTTTTGAACAAGTCATCAATATAAGGTTTTGTTTCTTCTGCGCTTAAAGTTACGCTTACTTTAGTCTTGGCATCTTCAACTGTGCTTGTCTTGACGTCCACAATTCCTCCAGTTTCGTATAAAAATAATTGGTACGGGTGAAAGGATTTGAACCTTCACGAGCTAATGCTCACTGGGACCTAAACCCAGCGCGTCTGCCAGTTCCGCCACACCCGCATCATAAGACCTGCATGTTTTCATTTT
>CAVEKR010000036.1:0-2710 GCA_963616365.1 Bacteroidaceae bacterium | reverse complement strand
ACTAGCTCGCCGCGTTTGCACACGATTGCTTATTATAGCGCAGCAATCAAGACAAAACACTGAAATGCTATTTGTTTTCCAAATAGTTATAAATGGCTTCTGAATAATAAGCGCCACCCAACGACGAAGGATGCGTTTGATCGCGCAAGAAATAGCGGTCATAATCATGGTCTGTAAGGTCTGCTATTTCAAAGCCATATTGGGCACATAAGCTGCGAATACGTTCATAAAATTTCTCACGAACTTGCTTGTTTAAAGCAGTCTCATCATAAAGCCAGCCCTTGCATGGCTGCAACATAACAAGTGGTTTTATGTTATTTTCTTGACAAACCTTCAATAAAAGTTCAAAGTTGTGGAATTCTTCTTCACTAAAATCTGCAACTTGTGAATATTGCTGCAAACGAATGCGCCCCTTTTGCCAATCTTGATAGCTGTTTTCTCCAGCAAAAGAATATTCATCGCTTGCATTTTGAGCATCTATTTCTGCCTGGCTTTTTATCTCTTGCCAATCTTGGGCGGTAAGGGTTCCTGCCTGCGTTTTATCCTTGCTTGGGACTGCGCGCGGCGCAGAACCAAAAGGATCTGAATCAGTAACACTTGAAGATAGCGCATCGAGTTTTGCACGAATATTAGTTTGCAGCTGAATTGCATTGCTATCTATGCTGTTTAGAGCGTTTTTTATAATGTCTAGCACAGATGAGCTGTTGTTTTTATCTGGAGCAGACACCCCATAAGAACAGGCACTTTCTGAAAGCTCTGCCTTAGTTTTATCTGATATGGCAGCATTATTTTGCAATGCATCCCATGCATCAACAGAAAATTCCGAAGTAAAATTGCGCGCTGCCTCATGCTTCATAGCAGGAGTATCTCCATAAAACCACTGCATACTAGGAAAAAGCACAATGCGATTATCCTGCAGGTCAGGAGCTATGGCACCAAGTTCAATAGCCTCCCACAAACTCTCATGATTGGCAGAACCCATCATCATCAAATTATTAGAGCATTCCGAACGCTGAAAAAACCTCGCAGGATGCGTAGAGCCCACCGCCCCAGAATAAAGCTCTGAAGAGCCAAAAACCAAAACAGGATTGTCACCTTGCGCGCAGCGGCTTTTATATGAAGAAAGCATGAAGTCATAGCTTGAAAGCTGTATTCCTGCTGGATACAAAACAACAGGGTCTTGCTCTAACTTGTCTTGTCCTTTTGCAGCCGCCGTGTTTACAAAAAGGCACGCCAGCATTGTTGCCACAAAAAGCACCAGCACTACAATGCATAAACGTCGTGTTGTTTTTGTTTCTACTTGCATTTTTACTACGTCAGTTTTCTTTCACTCATAATATTTATGTGGCGAACACCACACTAGCAGCTAAAAGCCCTCGTACACTGGCTGTGCTGGAGCACCATAACTTGAAAAGATAAAAAACCAAACCAAGACAGCTATTGCAATGGCAACAATGGCAGCCCATGCAATATAAGCGCTTGCGCTTGAAGAAAAAAACCAAGTGCGTATTTTTTCTGCTCTTGGATGAAAGCGCTCAATTGGACCGCAAGGCTTTTTGTCTTTACGTTCTTTGGTTTTAGTTGTGGTGTTCATCATAATAATGCTACCTTTTGCCTGTGGGGATACGTTATCTTAATACTTGCCTTTTGGGTGTAGTGTTCGTCATAAAAGTTCATACAGCAAGTGTGGTGTTCGCCATTAAAATAGTGCGCCTGAACAGGAAACACGTCATTTTAATCAAGCCTGATCTCTACTTGATGGATAATTTTATTGACGGTGTTCATTTCTTCTCGCTCCACCTCTGTTGGGGCAATCTCTACGCCAAAGTTTTCTTCTATAGCAACGAGCACCTCGATTGCAGCCATGGAGTCAAGCAGACCTGCCTCAAAAAGGTCGATGTCGCGCTCCTCGCGCACGGCTGGCTCCTCGCAAATCTCTTCCAGCAGGTCGAGGAGCTGCGCCTCTAGTTCTTCATGCGTCATACAAAAATGCCTCCTAAAAATATGGTTAGCTGTCCTGAAAATATCGCAAAACCTATCATAACAAGGTTGATTGTTACAGCCCATGAACATAGTTTATACCAAGTTGCGCTTTTGTGCTTTTTGTAAAATTTGCTTTTCTTTTGAAATGCGTCGCATAGGGCGAGCAGCGCGCCGTGGTAAAACCCGTACAAAATATATTCTGGGGTCAGTCCATGCCAGCAGCCCATGATTGTCATATTTACTATATAACCTGCGCAAGCTCTGCTTAGGCGCTGCTTGAAGATTTTTCGTTTTGTGAGCGCGGTTACAAGGCGCATGAAGATAAAGTCGCGCAGCCAAAATGACAGGGTGATGTGCCAACGGTTCCAAAAATCTTTAATGTCGATGGCCGCAAACGGGGCTCTAAAATTTCGAGGGGTTCTTATGCCAAAACAATAGCTCACGCCACATGCCATCATGGAATATCCTGCAAAATCAAAGAAAAGGTAAAATCCATAAAGCCATGCGTCTTTTGCTGCAGATGCTAGGTTAAAGAGTATTCCTTTTTGCGCATAGAATGGCTGAAAAGTGATGTCGACATGCAAAATGGTGGCAATTACCAGCTGATATATCGCGCCAATCAAAATGAGCAAGATGCCGCGGGAGAGCAGGTTGGCGTATGCGCTGCTTGAGATATCTGCGGTGCTTGCTTCATCTGCGCCTATATCTTCAAAAAAGCGCCTTGACC
>CAVEKR010000035.1:0-9258 GCA_963616365.1 Bacteroidaceae bacterium | reverse complement strand
CCATAGAAGTGCTTAACAATAATAAGCAAGTCCACGGGATTATGCTTTTTAGACCTCTTCCAAAATATATTGACGAACAAAAAATCTGCTCTGCAATATCGCCAATAAAAGACATTGACAGCGCAACGACCAGTTCTTTGGCGTTTACTTTTAGTGGCAAAGGCATTGGTTTTGCGCCTTGCACTGCGCAAGCCTGCATAGAAATGCTTGATTATTACGGAATTGATTTAGAAGGCAAACATTGCGTAGTCCTAGGCAGAAGCCTTGTGGTCGGAAAACCCGTTGCAATGCTAGCTTTGCAAAAAAATGCAAGTGTTACAATTCTTCATTCTCATAGTAAAAACGCTGCTCAGATATGCCAAGACGCGGACATAATCATAGCTGCAATAGGGCGAGCACAAAGCATAGACAATAACTATATGAGCAAAAACAAGCAGCAGATTATCCTAGACGTTGGCATAAATGTAGGCTCAGATGGCAAGTTGGTGGGAGATGTTTCAAAAGAGGACGCAGAAAAAATGCAAAAAATCTATAGTCCAGTGCCAGGCGGCGTGGGCAGCGTAACTACAAGCGTGCTACTCAACCACCTAGCGCAAGCTGCTACAATGCAAGCGCCTAAACATTAGCCAAAACTGCTACAATACTCATTAAAACTTTTTGGCGTATTCTTTGCGTTATTGAGTACGTGGGGGATACTCCCTATAAGCATTTTGGCGAACACCACGGTCGCTTTAGGCAAAATGAATCATGGTGATATGCCATAAAACGTGCACAAGCACGTGAGGGGGCACGCCATGAATGCGTGAAAAAGTAGTGTGGTGTTCGCCATAAAAAGTATGAACAAGCCCTATAAGGGCATGCGATATAAAAAGGAAAGGTAAGGGCTTTTATACATAATGGAAGCTGCAATTTTATTAGCGCTGCAATCTGTGCGCGTTCCTGGGATAACAGAGCTCATGGCTCTTTTTTCTGCCCTTGGCAACATGGGCTTTATTTGGATTATTATCGGCTTGATTTGCCTCTTTTTTGCTGAAAAACGCCCGATGGGCATTTGCATTTTTCTGACCATTGCTGTGGTCTATATTGTGGCTGAGCTTATCCTTGACCCTGTTGTGGCGCGTGTTCGCCCTTGCGATGCGAGCATTGGCGTTAACGCTGTTATTGGGGTCAGTCATAGCGGCTATTCTTTTCCGTCTGGGCATACGACCATATCTTTTGCGGTGGCAACTGTTATTTGCATGATGTCGGATAGTCATAAAAGCAAGATTGCGGCTGTTTTTCTTGCCATAGTCATTGCGTTTTCAAGGCTTTATCTTGGGGTTCATTATCCAACAGATGTGCTGGCAGGCATGGTTATTGGCATTGTTATAGCTGTCATTGTTGTGGGTTTATGGCGGCTGTTTTTGGGACAACTCATCTTAGGTCTGTTTAATTTGGGTGCAGAAAAAATTGCTGGTTCTAACCCAAGTAGGACGTCTGTGTCTAAGAATATTCATAAGAGGTCTGTGGGGGGTTCGCAAGATGTAAAGAGCTCAGACAGAAAAATGCAGGACGCAAAAAACTATGGTTTGAATAATTATGGTGCAGAGCAGGGATTTGCTCAGGGCTTAGAGCAGGGGCTTTCTCAAGATGCTAGAGATTATGACAGAAGAAAGTACAGCTCAAGGCTATCAAAAAAGGGAGCGCATTCTCGAAAACGGTCGCGCAAATAAGGCTGTGAGCGCGCTCGTAGGCGCACTCACGCAGACGCTCTAGGTCAAATAAATAAAAGCGACTAAGACGCGTGCCCTTAGGCATTTTGCAATAAACGTGCACCAGCAGGGTGTTCGCCATAAAAATAAACCAAAGTAGAAAGGAAAAACAATGGAAAAAGAAGAAGCATTACAAGAAATCGAGCAGCATCGCGCAAAAATTGATGAGCTTGACAAAGAGATTTTGGAGCTTTTAAGCGAGCGTTCAAGGCAGTCTTTGATAATAAGAAAGCTAAAGCCTCAAGCAGGCACTGAGCTTTTTGACCCAGGTCGTGAGCAGCGCATTTTAGATAAGCTGGACGCGCTAAACAACGGGCCTATGAGCAACGAGAATGTTCATGAAATTTATGCAACTCTTCTTAAGGTAATGAAAGAGGTAGAAGCCTAAAAAGGTGGTAGCGCGGTGGAAAGCGCAAAAAAACGCACCCAGCCGCGGCGGAAAGTGCAACACAAAACGCAGCCAGCCGCAGCACAAAAAGCGAGCACCCCACCCGCGGCTCCACCCAATAGCACCCCGCCCTCAAACACAAAAACAACGAAAGAGGTAAAGGAATAAAAACCCAATGATAGATCTAAGTACTTTAAACAAACCGCAGCGAGAAGCTGTTGAATATATCGATGGACCGCTTTTGGTTTTGGCAGGCGCAGGCTCTGGCAAAACGCGAGTTTTGACCTATAGAATTGCTCATTTGGTGCAAGATTGCCATATTATGCCAGAGCAAATTTTGGCTGTGACCTTTACTAATAAGGCAGCTAAAGAGATGCGCGTAAGGCTTAATGGGCTTCTTGGTAATACAAGGGGCATGTGGATTTATACTTTTCATAGCATGTGTGTTCGCATTTTGCGCGCGCAGGCAGAAAAACTTGGATTTAGCAGGGATTTTACAATTTATGATGCAGCAGATTCTAAGCGCCTTATCAAAGAGATTTTAGCTTCTAAAAATATAAATCCGCGCCTTGTTAGCGATAAAAAAGTGGCAGGTATTATATCTGATGCAAAAAATAGGCTTCTAAGCCCAGCAGAATACAAAAACCTTCAAAGCTATAACCCAATGCATAAAACATTTGCAGAAATTTATAATGAATATCAAGAGCGCCTAGCGCGCGCTAACGCCATGGACTTTGATGACCTGCTTTATTATGCATATGCGCTGTTCAAAGAGTTTCCAAAAGTGGCGCAGTTTTATTCTGAAAATTTCAAGTACATTTTAATAGATGAGTATCAAGACACCAACAAGGCGCAATATGCTATAACTCGTATTTTGGCAAACGTGAACAAAAATTTGATGGTGGTAGGAGACGATGACCAGTCGATTTATTCTTGGCGCGGAGCTGACATCACAAACATCCTAAACTTTGAGCGCGATTGGCCAAATTGCAAGACAATCAAGCTAGAAGAAAACTATCGCTCTTGCGGCAACATTTTAGAGGCAGCAAATGCCGTTATTGCGCACAACGAGACCAGAAAAAGCAAAAAGCTCTTTACAAGCTCTGGAGCTGGAGAAAAGCTGGCAATTTATTGCGCAAGCAACGAGCTTGACGAGGCGCGCTGGATTGCATCAGAAATTGAGCGGCTCCACGATGTGGGCACATCTTACAACGACATCGCATGTTTTTACAGGACAAATGCCCAATCGCGCGTGCTAGAAGACATGTTTTTGCGCGCTGGTGTTGCCTATAAAATCGTTGGCGGAACCAAGTTTTTTGACCGCGCAGAAATTCGCGACATATGCGCCTACCTGCGCTGTGCTATAAATCCAGCAGATGACGTGAGCGCTCAGCGCGTCATAAACACGCCGCGCCGCGGCATTGGCAAAACAACGGTTGAGCAGATAGCGGCGCTGGCAAATACCTCCCAAATCCCTTTCATAGAGGCCATAAGAATTTATGCCCAAAACGGCTCTGTGCGCGCGGGCGCAAAAAAGGGCCTGCAACAATTTCTCGACATCATCGACAACGCAGCCAAAATGCGCGGAGACCTGCTCGACGTCGTGGAGATGATAGTTGAAAGCACTGGCATAATCGACTACCTAAAGGCGCAAAACACAGATGAGGCACGGTCGCGCATCGAGAATATAAAGGAGTTTTTTGGCGTCGTTGCAGATTATATCGAGAGCAATACAGAAGAGCCGCAGGACTCCGTTGCTAGTAATGATGATAATGGCGAACACCCTGCTGGTAATGCTGGCAATAATAATGGCGAACACCTGTCTGAGGATGGGAACAGCACTGGCAGTGCTGCAGACGCCCAAGCGGGCGAACAACCCACTACAGATGAAAACACGCAAGAAGATGAGCCTTTGAGTCTGCCAAAGTTTATGGAGTGGCTTTCTTTGCGCACAGATTTGGACACTTTGGGAGAAAACGCAGAAGAAATGGTTACATTTATGACCATACACTCTGCTAAAGGTCTTGAGTTTGATGTAGTCTTTGTGGCAGGCCTAGAAGAAAATATTTTCCCTCATGCTACTTCTTTATTAGAAGCAAATATTGAAGAAGAGCGCAGGTTGGCATATGTGGCAATAACGCGTGCAAAAAAGCGTTTGTATTTAACACATGCTCAATCAAGGCGTCTTTATAACAACAATCAAAACAATCCTAGGTCGCGCTTTATTGACGAGATTCCAAAAGAGCTAACCATTAGCAAAGGCATTGGTTCTGAAGGTTTATCAGGCACTGGCTGGGATAAACGCGGAGATAGATCTGGCATTGCAGGTTCTGGACGTGGGCAAGATATGTATGCTGGGCGTGTCTTTGGGTCTATTGGACATACTGGAGCTGCAAGTGGTAAAAGCATTGACTATAAGCAAAAAAATATTCGTGTAAACTTTGAGCCAGGAGACAAAGTAGATCATAAAACTTTCGGATCTGGTGTTATCTTATCTGTAGACGGCGATAAATTGACTGTTCGCTTTTATAAAGGACATAAAACAAAAACCCTGCTTGCAGGCTATGCTCCATTGGTAAAAATCGACTAGAACTTGACTAGGATTTTTAGTTTAGGGCATTTAGTAAAAAAATACTTTAGGCTAATGTTAAAAGCGGCATATCCGTTGAGGCTGCAGCGCCCGCAAGCAGGTTGTTATGGGCGGCGTAGCTCTTGGGACCACAGCAGCGCCAGCAACACCACCGTGGTGTTCGCCATTTTTTCTTTGCTTTTTTCTCTTTTTCCCTATATAATAGAAAGTTCAAAGGCGCTTTGCGTGCTGTGAGTGCTTTAAGTTTTTTGATACGCAACACGGCTTATATGTTGGATTTTGGTACTGCTTATAAATGCTGCTTATAGGTGCAGCTTGTATGTGGCGTTGCGCTGCAGATTACAGACCGCAGACCACAGATTACAGACCAAAATCCAAAAGATGACACATGAGCCAAGTACATAAAAGCTAAAGGTAGAGATAGGCATTTTTAGAAAGAAAAACATATCGTTTAACTTGCCAAAGAACAAATCTGCCGATGTTGTTCGTGAGAGGCGTTTGCGCAAAAATATTTTTAGGCGCACGCGCATTGTGGTGCTTGTTTTGACCCTTGTTTTGGCTTTGAGCATTGCAGATACGCTGGCTTATCTTACATATAGCGCAAATCAAACACCTAATAGGCAATCAACAGGAGATGTCGGTATACAAATTGTAGAAAACGGTACAATTGTTTCTGGCGCCAATACTGTTGATGCAGGACTTACCAGCAAAAAAGTTCAATTAAAATCAAACGATGTAGAAAATCGTGTTCCTGAGCTTGTGCGCATTGCTTTTGTTCCTGAGGTTCAAGAAAAAGCAGATGCAGATACGGGTGTTAGCCGTGGGAACTTGATTTATGATGAGACCTGGTCAAACCCCATTCAAGATACAGATGGAAATTGGATTATTCAAACAGACCTTATCAAGCTTTATCTTTTGAGCAATTGGTATGACAATTGGTATTATAAAGATGGAACTTTTTACTATAAAAAAGTTTTAGAAAAAAATATTAACACCCCAGAGCTTTTGCAAGGTGTTGCTTGGGCAGATACTAGTATTGATAGTAGCAATTATGGAAGTGTTAAAGTAAACGTAATTGCAGATGCAATACAAGCAAACCCTGCAGAAGCTGCTGCTAGCTGGGGTTGTGTAGTGGGATAGTAGCGGAAATGTGACTATGAGTTAAGTTTATGGCGTGCCGCTTTGCGCTTTGCAAAAATGGCGTGCCCGCTTTACGCTTTGCAAAAGCGGCGGGCTTAGGCGGCTTTGCAAAAGCGGCGGGCTTAGGCGGCTTTTAGGCAGCGCAAGCAAAGCCTCGCGCAAGCGCAAAGCCTTAAAGGCACGCCAACTTTGGACGGCTCTATATAGCCGCTAAGCTTTATAAATTTTGGTTAAAAGCAGAGAGTTTTTCTGTTTTTAATATAAGTTAAGCAAAAGCTCTCAAGAGAAAGGAGCAGACAAACAAAATTTAAGAGCTATAAGGTTTTTGTTTTTATTGATGGAAAGGAGGTAGCAACATGGCAAACACAGATCCCATGATTGTTATCGAACAAAAAGACGAGAAGAAAAAGCGTGGAGCACTTGCTTTGATTCTTGCAATTGCATTCATTGCAATTTTAGCTATTGGTGGTACCTTTGCTTATCTAACCTATACAGCAAACCAAACCCCTAATCGCTTTACAACAGGTGAGCTCACAGCAGACGTGCTAGAGCCTGCTTGGAGTAATAAAGCACTTTCAGACAACTTGGATACAGATGGCACAACTGTTAAGGTTCAATATAAATCAAGCGACAATGTTGCTATTCCTAAAGAAGCTTATGCCATGCTTCTAGGTAGCGTGACTAGCAAAAATCCTTTTGTCGTCAACACTTCTAAATCTGAAAATGCTCGTGGTTTTGGTGCTCTTAAAGTGCAATTCCAAAAATGGAAAAAAGAGGCAACTGGTGACACAGATGGTTCTTGGGAAAACATGTCTAAAGCTGAAGTAGCCTCTTTGCTTGAATGCTATTACATAGGTGCAAGTACAAGTGATAATACTACAGCTGCTGGTTTTCAAAATTTAGGCACTGGTTGGACACAATATTTATCAAGTCATGATACGGATTTTGGTGCTGATACTGCAGGTACTACTGATGCTAATGGTCAAATGTATTTTGTTAACAGCACTCGTCTTTATTCTATGGCAGACACTACAAATGGTGAAAAACCAGACGAGGCTTTAGATGCAACCAAGGCAAGTTC
Organism: Bacteroidaceae bacterium; assembly: GCA_963616365.1. Classification (GTDB taxonomy): domain Bacteria; phylum Actinomycetota; class Coriobacteriia; order Coriobacteriales; family QAMH01; genus CAVAWX01. The sequence continues at coordinate 2,308 of CAVEKR010000035.1, read as the reverse complement.
AACTTGGGGTTTTACGGCAGACAATTCTAAGTCAAGCACAACACCACTTTTTAGTTATGTGCGCTTTATTGACACTGCTGCATCAGACAAAATTGAAGCCTTAATGAACATTTTGGACCCAGAAGATACTGTCCTTAATACTGGTGTAACCTTTACACCAGGTTGGCGTATGGTCATCAGTGGCGCCTGCATGCAAACAACCACTGATGTTGTATCTGGTCAAGCGACCAGTGACCCAACAGCTGCTGATAGTATTTGGGCAACTTCTTTCAAGAACTTGCTTGATGTAAACTCTGGTTCTGTCAACAGAACTGGTTCTGAGAAACCACAAAAAGCTTCTGGTGTACGTGAAGGTTCCACATTGGGTGCTTACATCAAGGATGATTCTCAGGTAACTGGCGTTGGTATCCCAGAGCCTTCTAACGAGGATCCTGCAAGCTAATTTGATTTGTAGATTTACTTATCTTTTTTGATTAGTTAGCTAAAAATAAAAAGAGTTTCTTATTGGCAAGGGTAATAAATATAGAAGTACTGCGTATTAGAAAAGTACAGCATACGGCAATTCTTTTTGCCGTATGCTCCCTTGCCATACTCTTTTTGCTTAGCACGCTTCCTTCTACACAGGCACAATACATCTCAAATGATGAGAGCCGCCACGTTTTTGTCTTTTCTGATTCAAAAGATGTAAGAATTTCTGTTACAGAAACATGGAATCCTAACGACGGTCTTAATATCTTTGCAGGTTCTACCATGGTCAAACAGCCTGTTATCAATAACCAAAAAGGCGAATGCTATATGCGCGCCATTGTTCGCATAACAGATGACAACGGAAGAATTCTAAATCCTGCACTTGAGACAGATAAAAAGCGCATCGATCTTATTATGGGCACGCTTTATAGCGATCCAAATAATCAAATCGATGCATCAAAATCCTACACAACAGAGCAGCTAAAAAACCTCAAGGGTGTTCACCAAACATATAATGAGGCAGCCTTTTTAGCCCCAAAATATAACGCGGTAATGCAGGCATACACCCTAGAGCACAACGGGATATTTGGCAAAGGCGCGCAGGTAAATCTTTTTGACAAGGTCGTTGTGCCAACGGATTATGCGGATGAAGATATAACATTGATGGATGATTATAAGGTCATAGTTTGGGCGCAAGCTATTCAAACAGGCAGCTTTGATAATCAGCAATCAGCCATGAATGCTTTATCGGATCAAAGCAATGTCAACAACGTAGACGGTCAGATTTAGACAATGAGCAAGCCTTTTATACATAAAGTTTATGGCATGACGCCAAATAAAAGCAAGGTAACAATTTTTGCTTGCATTGCAAGTATATGTTTGCTTATTGCCTTTGCAGGTTGTGTTACTGGCACGCTTTGCGCGCTAACAGATGAGCAAAAACACAGCAGCTACGATGCTTATTTTGATGGCAAGCTAATTGAAAATGATACGCCAATAGGCGAGGTAGAGGCATATCCAGGCTATAGCGAGCCCGCAACTGCAATTGCAGAAAATAGAGGCAACTTGCCCATGTGGGCGCGCATGCAATACACCAAGTATTGGCTAGAAAAGCAAGGAGACACTTGGGTAAAAAGCACGGATTCTGGTCTTAATACAGACTATATTCAAGTAGATATTGATGAGTCTTCTGGCTGGGTTGATGGGGGAGACGGCTGGTATTATTACATGCAAGAAATTGCTCCTTCTACCCAAAGCACCACGCTTTTAAAAACCTTGAGTTTTTCTACTGAAATTGGCGAGCCTTATAACGATGACAATAATCATGCTATAAGCTCTACTTATGTTGGAAAATCAGCTAATGTGGATATCAATTTGGAATGTGTTGCAAAACAGCCAGAGGTAGTAGACAATACCTCTAGTTTTTCTAGTCCAAATTTTAACTTTGCCAGCTATGATTTTAGTGGCGGACTAGGAGATATTCAAGGCTATTTTGTTTCTGATACCAGCGATGACATTTCTCTTTTGGCTTATGCGTTATTTGGTCTAAGCGTTGCTGCTTTTATTTCTTCTCTTTGCTTTTTTATCATTGCTAGAAAAAAGTACAGAAAAGAAAAGCAAGATCTTGGCTTTGACGTGGTAATGTAGGTTATCTTGAGCAAAAAAAACACCTTAAATATTCAAGCTCACACAACAGAGCAGGGCGAACAAAAGCGTGACACAATAAGGGTCGTTATACGCGATGCAAAACCGCCTTTTTTTGCGCGCTTTTTGCAATTTTTAATGCGCCTAATCTGCTTTTTGCTGCTTCTTTGCGTTTGCGCCATTGGCATCCCGCGCC